>JBFWSD010000898.1:0-3854 GCA_050248575.1 Gemmataceae bacterium | reverse complement strand
GAACGCCATTCTGGAGATGGCCTCGCTACCCGCCACGCGTCGGCAGCAAATGGGGGCGGCGGGCCGTGCCTATCTTGAGCAGAATCAGAGCATGGACAAGCTGGCGCAGCGGCTTGCTTCCACGCTTGACGACTGCATACGCACGCAATGAAGCGCCTTGTCGACATAGTCGCGGCGGCGCTGGCATTGATCGTGCTGTCCCCGCTCCTGCTGATACTGGCGCTCCTCGTGCGCTGGAAACTCGGCGCCCCGATCCTTTTTCGCCAGGTCCGCCCCGGCAAAGATGCCCGCTCTTTCACGATGCTGAAATTCAGGACCATGCTCGACGCGCGCGACGCGGACGGCGAACTGTTGTCGGATGCCGAACGCCTGACAAGTTTCGGCCGCTTCCTGCGGACGACCAGCCTCGACGAGCTTCCCGAACTGTGGAACGTGCTCAAGGGCGACATGAGCCTCGTCGGCCCGCGGCCGCTGCTGATGGAATACCTGCCGCACTATTCGCGCGAACAAGCACGGCGCCATGAAGTAAGGCCCGGCGTCACCGGATGGGCGCAGGTCAACGGTCGCAACGCGTTGACTTGGGAGGAGAAGTTCGAGCTGGATATCTGGTATGTCGACAACCGATCGTTCCGGCTCGACCTAAAGATAATCCTGCTGACGATTCTCCGCGTATTGAGACGCGACGAAATCAACGCCAGCGACGGCAACACGCCGCCGAAATTCACCGGTAGCGGCTAGTCAATTTACTTCAGCGCCTTGGCTACAACGATGTAGCCGCCGGGAACGCGATCCTTCTCGGGCAGGAACGGTGTCAGGACGTCGAACAGGATAAAGGGCGAAAACAGCAAAGCAAACGCGCCTTTGGCACCGCGATAGATCTTGTTGCCGAACACCGAGAAGTGGACGGCCGTAAATTCCGTCAGGATCCGGTGGAAGCCCGTTCCGTGACCGACGGAAATCTCCTTGGAGACGATCTGCCATCGATCGGCTGGCAGCAGTTGGGCATACGCCTCGGTTGAAAACCGCCACAAATCTTCGGGACCGGGATGATAGCCGATGATGAACGGAAGCTGGAGAACCAGTTCGCCTCCCGGCGAAAGGGTGCGGTGAAACTCCCTTACCGCTCCATGCGGATCCCGCACGTGTTCCAGCACTTCCTGGCTGATGATGAGCGAAAGCGATGAATCGGCGAGCGGAATCTCCAGCGAGCCGTTCGAGACGATATCGACGCCCCGGAACGGCTTCACGTCCAGCGTGATGATGCGTGGGTCGATCTGGTCCTCACCGGCTCCGAAATTCAGGCCAAACGCATTGCCGGGCAATCTCGCGATGGCCTCCTTGATGGTCCTGCGGACTGTTCCGGCTCGGTTCTGCCGGCCGTAGATGTGGGACACCATGAACCGGGCCAACGGGTTGGCCCTCCTGGCATCCGGTACCAATTCCTGCGACGTATCCTGCTGGAAAAGCCGCTCGCCCGACCAAGCCCAGTACGGTGAGGGTCGAGCCAGCTTCGACCAGAGAGGCCTTTCGGAGTTCGATTGGATCGTCGACATTTCGGTCCTCGTTGCCAACGCGATCCGTAGATCGCAGCTGGGCGTCCAATTCACCGGTTAGGAAAGGCTTCCCGCAGGGCTTCGCTTCGTTCCTTCGGCAGCGCAAAGGCGTAGACGTTGGCCAACCGCGAACAAAACTCCACGGGAGTGCCTTCCGGCGCCACGAGCAGATAGCCGTGCTCCTGGAACAGTTTCAGGCATGCCTGCACGTTTTGGCTCAATTCGATCATGATCACCGGGCGAGCTTCATCAAGTGTCCGGAGCGCTCCCTGCAACGCCAGCAACTCGGCGCCCTCGATGTCGATCTTCATGAAACTTGGGGCCATCGCCCGTTGCGACGCCTCGTCGTCGACAGTCGTGCACGCAACCTGCCGCGGCTTCACTTCGATTTGCAGTCCGGAATTCGATCGAACGGCGTCAAATATCTCGTAGTCCGATACAATCGAGTTGTTCTGTCCTGAGAGCCCCTCCTCGTAAAGCGTGACTTGACCGGTCTCGCTGCTGACCGCCTTGTCGACGACTTCCGTGTTGCTCAACCCGACCACGTTACTACGGAGATATTTGAGATTGTCAGGTGACGGCTCGAAGACGACGACACGTCCTTTTGGCCCCGCCAGCTTGGACAGCAGCATGGTGATATAGCCAATGTGCCCGCCCAGCTCGAAAACATTGTCACCCGGCTTGACGATGCGCGACACCGCCTCCAGCGCTTCTTGCTCCCGCCTTCTACCTTCCCACCAATAGCCGCGGTGTCTATAGAGGTTGAGTCTGATCTTTCCATCTACCCAATGGTGACGGATCGAAATATCTCTGTCGCCGAAGGTTTTCAGAAGACGAATCGCAAACCGGCGTAGCGCTGGACGCATCGAGAAGGCCATCGTGATCTGATACTCTTGCGGGCGACTTCGGTTCGTATTGTTTTGCATGCCCCCTCTATCGAGAGACCCTAACTAGCGCAACTCATGAATCAGGTCACAGTTCTTGTTTCGTCCGCGGGCCGCCGCTGCGAATTGATCCGCATCATCCGATCGGATGCCGCCTCGCTTGGCTTGAAATGCAGGATCGTGGCGACCGACATGGCCCCCGAATGGTCGGCCGCGTGCCGCGAGGCGGATGCAAGCCATCAGGTTCCGCCCGCCAATCATCCTGAATTCATTGAGGTTACGCAGGATGTACTCCAGCGGGAGGAGTGCAACCTTCTCATCCCGACCATCGATACCGAACTCGAAGCGATCTCCCGCGCAAGGGACGGCTGGGAAGCGAGTCGGCCAAACCTGTTCGTCCTGTCGCACAGCAGCTTCTTCGTCGACATCTGCCGGGACAAGGCTCGGACGATGGAGACGTTGGCAAAGGCCGGCATCGCCGTGCCCACCACCTATTTCAGGCCCGGCGGCAAGCCCGCTCGGCTCGACGACGCTTTCTGGCCGATGATCGCCAAGCCTCCCGGCGGCAGTTCTTCCAAGGGCATCCGCCTCGTTCACAACGAACGGGAATTCGAGGAGGTTGTCGAAGAAGGCATGCTTCTCATCCAGGATCGGTTGGAGGGCCGCGAATACACGGTTAATACCTATGTGACTCGCGCGGGCCAGGTGGCGGCGGTGGTTCCGCATCGGAGGATTGCCGTTCGAGGTGGCGAGGTCGAGAAGGGCATCGTCGAGGATCTGCCCGTCATAACCGACACGGTGAAGCGCCTTGTAAGCTCTGTGGGAGGCGTTTCCGGGCCGTTCAATTTCCAGGTCATCCAGGGAGCCGACGGCCAATGTCGCATCTTCGAGATCAATGCGCGGCTCGGTGGAGGCTATCCGCTGGCGCATCGAGCCGGCGGCCGTTTCACGAAGTGGGCGATCGAAGAAGGATTGCTCGGCCGACAGGTCGAGCCCTCGCCGGTCGAATTCGGCTGGAAGATGATGCGCTATGACACATCCGTCTTCGAGCGCTGAACGCGCCGTGGCCGCACGTCCGGTGTTGCTCTTCGACATGGACGACACGCTCTATCCCGAGTTGGACTACATGAAGTCCGGCGCCAGGCATGCGCTGGCACAACTCGGGCTTGGCAGTTCGGCGCCCGCGTTCGAGTCGGCGATGCTGCGTCGCTTTCGCGACGGTCAGCGCACGCACCTGATACAGGATGCGTTCTCGGACATCGGAATAGAGGCAAGGCCCGAACTGACGGGGGCTTTCCTGTCGGCCTATCGGGGTCATACGCCTGAGATCGCCCTGTCGCCGGCCCTGCGCAATGCGCTCGACCGGTTGCTGTCTCACAGAGTCGAGATGGCGGTGGTATCCGACGGAGACGCGGAA
>JBFWSD010000897.1:0-3854 GCA_050248575.1 Gemmataceae bacterium | reverse complement strand
CTGTACACCTTCGGCTTTGCCACGCTGGCCCTCGTCTGGGGGCAGTACGCCTGGTTCCACAGCGGCTGGCTGCCCGTCGTGGACGACTACCAGGTCATGCACAAGTTCATGGAGTTGCTGGGAGACAGCTACAGTCATCCCTGGTTCTTATTGATCGTCTTTTACGGATCGGCGATCCCGAACACGGCACGGCGCTGCGCCTGGGTGGTGCTGGGAATCTCCGTGGTGTGCCTCACGATGCTGATCGTGATCGCGCTGGAGAGCAGGCCGCTGGCCCCCTACATCTACGATGTCACGCTGCCCAAGACCATCTTTGCCCTGATGTTCGGCGTGGCCATCGCCATCTACGGTTCGCATCACATCACCCTGCTGCGGCGTGCTTCCTACGAAGCCCGCAAGCTGGGCCGCTACGTCCTCAAGGAGCAGCTCGGGCAGGGGGGAATGGGTGAAGTCTATCTGGCGGAGCACCAACTGCTGAAGCGACCCTGCGCGGTGAAGATCATTCGCCCCGAAAAAGCGGGCGACCCGCGTGCCCTCTTACGCTTCGCACGCGAGGTGCAGGCCACCGCGGCTCTCAGCAATCCGCACGTCGTCGAGGTATACGACTACGGCAATGCCGATGACGGGACGTTCTACTATGTGATGGAATACCTGCCCGGCATCAGCCTGCATGAGCTGGTGCACCGTTTCGGCGCCCAGCCCGGCGAGCGCGTCGTGGAACTGATGATGCAGGTGTGCCTGGCCCTGCGCGAGGCGCACGGCCGCGGGCTGATCCACCGCGACATCAAGCCGAGCAACATCATCGTGGGCAACTTCGGCGGCATGCCCGACACGGCCAAGCTCGTCGATTTCGGGCTGGTCTCCGCACCGGTGGTCGATGACGACAACGACGACAAGCTGACCCAGGCGGGCACCGTGCTTGGTTCGCCCCTGTACATGTCGCCGGAGCAGGTGCGCGGGGCCGCCGAGCTCGATGGACGCAGCGATCTCTACAGCCTGGGGCTGGTGGGCTATTTCCTGCTGACCGGCATCAACCCGTTCAAGCGCGCCAACTTGCAAGCGACCTTCGCGGCCCATCTGTCGGATCCGGCGCCGCGGCCCTGCGACTATGCTCCCGGGATCGGGCAGGACCTCGAGTCGATCATCCTGCGCTGCCTGGAGAAGGATCCCGCGGCGCGCTTTGCCGATGCCGAGTCGCTCCGCGATACGCTGGCGGGCTGTGCCTGTGCGGGCCGCTGGACCGAGGATCGGGCCCGCGACTGGTGGCGAGAAAACTTGCCCGAGTGAGGTCGCCTCAGAGCAGGCTCAGCGGGTGTTTCCGATTCATCAAGGGCAAGTCGACCGGGCCCTTGCGGCGATAGGATTCATACACCGCCAGGATCATTTCGAGGGCGGCCCGGCCATCGTAGATGCTGCCCAGGGGCTGCCGATCTTTCTCGATCGCCTCGATCAGGTCCTTGGCGATCCATTCGTTGCCCTGTACCAGGCTCGAGTCGGCAATGGTCTCTGGCTTGCCCAGCCCGGCGCTGGTGATGGGCTGCCAGGCCGCCTTGCTCTTGCCCGGGAACCACGAGGGATCATCGAGGAAGAAGACATCGGGCAAGGCGCCGGTACGCATCTGCACGATGCCCTTGCTGCCCCGGATCTCGAGGCCGAAGCGAGTGCCCGCCCCGGAGCGGGCCTTGTGCGTGCCGAAGGTGCCGAGCACGCCGTTGTCGAATCCATACATGGCGTCGATCTGATCGCCGAGAATGGGCCCCATGCCTTCGCCACCTTGCGTGACGTCGGCGCGGGCCGCAGGTTTGCCCGCTTGCCAGATACGTGCGTAGCACCAGCGGCAATCGCCCGCGAGCAGGCGCATCAGATCCATGAGATGTGTGCCAAGGACCATGAGGTCCTGCCCGCCGCCGCGCGAGTCTTCCTTGCCGCGGGCGTGAATTTCCAGGATGTCGCCGAGCTTGCCCTGGGCGATGAGGTCGCGGACATGGGCCGTGCGCGGGCTGTAACGCGTCTGGTGCGCGATGGCCGCCTTCACATGATGCATTTCACAAGCCTTGACCATCTCGTCCGCTTCGGCCAGCGTAGGGCAGATTGGCTTCTCCAGGAAGATGCTGGCCCCGGCCTGGGCACAGGCCACCACCATATCCCGATGGGGATCGAGGAAACGGCACGCCACCGAGACGATCTGCGGTTTCTCCTTATCGAGCATTTGACGGTAATCGGCGTAGGCGTTCTTGACGTCGAGGCGTTTGGCGGCGGCGGCGCGGCCCTTCTCGTCTTCATCGGCCACGGCCACCACTTCCACGTTGGGCAGCCGTTTCCAGACCACATCGAGGCCGTGCCCATAGTTGCCCTTGCCGGTGCGGCCGATCACGGCCACGCGATAGGTCTTGGCCATCGTCTCCCCCTTCCAACCATGGATGCCCGTTGTGCTGCCCCTGGAGGTTAACCGATCCGTTCGCGGATTGACAGCATGCAAGCGTCCTTTCTATCATGCCTGAGACCTACAAGCAGGTGCCGCATGACCATGAAGCTGGATGAAGTGCTCGAGGTGCTGGCGGAGCATCGTGGCGACCGGGTGGTCGTGACGACGATGAGCGCTGCCGGTGCGTGGCGGAACTATTCGAACGGGCCGCTCGATTTTTTCTATCTGCCCTCTTCCATGGGGCAGGCTCCTGCCCTGGGGCTGGGACTGGCTCTGGCGCAGCCCGGGCGCGGCGTGATCGTGGTCAACGGCGAGGGCTCGATGCTCATGAACCTGGGCAGCCTGGTCACGCTGGCCCATCATCCTGCGGCGCTCTATTTGGTGATTATCGATAACGGTCTCTACGAGGTGACCGGCGGGCAGCCCACGGCAGGGGGCGGACACGCGGACTACGCGGGACTGGCCCGCGCCGCCGGCATCCAGCGATGCTACGCCATCGAGACTGCCTCCGACTGGAAGAAACAGGCTGGGGAAGTGCTATCCGGGCCGGGACCGGTCGCATGCTGGCTCAAGGTCGAGGGACGCATCGGCCAGGCCACCCCCAAACCTGTTCGCCCGATGACCGAACAGATTGCCAATTTGCAGCGTGCCTTGCAGGTTCAGGTTTGAAGTTATGCCGCCTGTGCCGGTCAGGTCGATTGGGCGGCAGAGTCCGAGATGGCGCGGCAGTTTCCGCTCAGGGGCACTGGAATCAAGCTGCGGAGCGTTCGATACAGGTAGAGACGACCCGTACTCAGCGAGCATGATACGATGCGCGAAGAAATTGGTAGCCTGGTTCAGCCCATCTTCGAATATGGGCTCAAGCTGCGCGAGCGGCTGATGCACGGGCAGCACCCCGACTTCGAAGAAGAGCAGGCCAACCTCAAGACCCTGCTTCTCACCGAGATCGAGTCCAAGCAGCTCATCGACTACGGCGGCGAATCCGAAACCGGCGATGAGGCTGACCTGGGCCAGGGAAGCCGTCAGCCCGGGGAACGCTTCCTCGGCGTGCGCTATGCCCTGGTCTGCTGGCTCGACGAGTTCTTCATTCTCTCGTCGCCCTGGGAGACCAAGTGGAACGAACGCAAGCTCGAAGTGGAACTGTATGGCACCAATGACCGTGCCTGGAAGTTCTGGCAGCAGGCTGACCTGTGCCTGACGCGGCCCACCAGCGATGCGCTGGAGGTCTTCTTCTTGTGTGTGGCCCTTGGTTTCCGCGGCGAGCGCCGCGACGATCTCGATGAACTGCACGAATGGATGTCGTCGACCAAGAGCCGCATTGCCAAGATCGCGGGCGAGGACTGGCCTTTTCCCCTGGAATACGAACCGCCGACGTATGTGCCGCCTCATTTTGGCCGCGAGCCATTGCAGACGATGATCTTCACCGGCG
>JBFWSD010000896.1:0-3856 GCA_050248575.1 Gemmataceae bacterium | reverse complement strand
ACCTCCTGGGCGGGCTCCCTCCTTGACTTCATCCATTCTTCGCATTTCCACGATATGCTGCTCATAGGATGACTCGAGGTGCCAGTGCAACCACTCGGGAGAGGTCATCATGGCCGCGGAACGAAACCCGATCACCATGAAAATCGCAGGCGTCCACACCGGCCCCGATCTGGGCAGTCTGTGCTTGCGCCCCGAGGTCGTGGAACTGCTCAGTGAAACGAAAGAGCCACGCGCGTTCCTGGAAGCCACCCTGGCTCAGCAGCGTTACCAGGATGCCTTCGACTTCGTCACACACTGGTTTCCGAAGAGGCAACTGATCTGGTGGGGCTGCCTGTGCTGCTGGCAAGGATTGCGGCCCAGACCGTCGGATCAGGATGCTCTGGCACTGCGTGCGGCCCTGCAATGGGTCATTCATCCCGGCGAAGAAACGCGCCGACACGCCGAACGGGCGGGCTACGCGGCCGATATCGTCACTCCCGCGGGCAACCTGGCCCTCGCTGCCTATCTGACCGGGGGCAGCATGACGCCCCCTGGTGCTCCCGATGTCCCGCCTGACCCGCAGCTCGCGGGGGATACCGTCGCCAATGTCGTCACCCTGCTGCTCGCCAAGATTCCCGCCGCCGAGCAGCCGGCCGTGCAAGCTCAATTCGTACGGATTGCCCTCGATATCGTCTCCGGCAAGCTCGTCTGGACCAGACCGCGCACCGACGAGCCCGCTCCTGCTCCCCCCATGCCCGAACAGGAAGGGAAGGAAACAGACCGCAGCCCTCAGCCCAGCCAGGAGTGGACCGGAACCTGGACCCGCTAGCGCTCACAACGCCAGGGCCGCCAACCCTGCCCCGGCGCTCTCCAGCACGGGGGCATGCTCGAACGGAGCCAGCACGCGCCAGGGCTGGTCAACTCTCGCCACTTCGAGGCCAACCGCAATGTACTCCTTCAGCCGCTGTTGATATCTGGCCGGCTCGCGCAGCACCGAACTCAGATAGACCGTGACTCCCACCAGGCGACCTGTCAGGAACGGTTGTGGGAACACCTCGGGCAGGTCGGGGGCGGTCATGGAGCCCGTGCTGAGGAAAGCCGCCTGCGCGAGTTGATTGGCCATCGACTCGAAGCGAACCAGCTTGCTGATTGCTTCGACCTGGCGGCGCTTTTCCTCGCCGGGCTCCATCACGAAGCGGGCCACGGCGCGCAGCACTTCCTGCACATTTTCGGGGGGACAGGGCCGCACTGCTTCCCAGGCGCACAGCAGCCCCCACCACAGCGCCCGCCGCTTCGGCAAGGCGTGCGCGAGAACGCGCCGCGCGTCCGCGTAGTTCTCGTGCTGCATCAGTTCGTGGAAGTATGCGCGCACCGTCAGCCCGGGCCGCAGCGCCTCCTCCCCTGCGGCGGTGAGCATCAACTCATTCGCTGCACAGAAGCCCGGCGCGGGCTGATTCAACACGTCTTGATTCATCGTGAAACCTCACACTCGAGGAGAAGCTCTTACCAGCTCCACTCCTGACTCGATTCGTCCCAGATATCCTTGTGTACGACCGGCTTGTTCAGCTGCGCTTCGAACGGCGGTTCGAGCCGCAAGCCGGCGAACATTTCCGTGCGGAGCAGCCCGGTATCGATGGGTTCGACGGCGCCGCGCGCGTCGTCGTAGCTGGCCCGGCGCCTGGCCTTCACCTCTTCCAGCTTCTTGTGCTCGGCGATCTGCGCTTCTGCTGCGCGGAGATTCTTGTCGATCTCGGCGATGGACTGGTCGGCGTCGCTGCGGACGCGGGCGACTTCTTGCTGCAGCGTTTGGAAGTACTGTGGGACGGCCTGGCGGGCGTCGCTCATGCCCTTTTTCATGAGGGCGATGTTTTCGCCAAGCAGCTTTTTCTCAGTCGGGTGCTGGACGCCGGGATAAGCTTGCTCCGCCATGGCGATGATCTGCGCCAGCCCCTGCATGGCGAGCTCGAACTCCTTGAGTATTTGCATGGGATTCTCCGGTTGTTCAGCCTATCATGTCGACGCCCGCCTGGAATTGCCGGGTAGCGCTGGCCTGTTGCTGTTCGAGGACGGTCTGCACCTTCTTGGCGGCCTCTGCCTTTTCCTGGATGAGCGGGCCAGAAATAGTGACACCTTCGACCCCGACCTTGAGAGAGGTCTCCGCGGCCTTCATCTCGATACCGGTCGGCGACATGGTCAGGGTGACCAGAGTCTTCAGCAGGGTAATGGAGATCTCGGTGCCGGTAAGTTCGACCACCGCGCCGGTCTCGCCCGGTGGGCCGGCGCCAAGCACGACCTTGGTAACCCCTTGCAGCGTGGCGGTCTTGTCGCCGTTGCTCATCATCAGTCCCGCGGTGCCCACGCTCACCACGGCGCCTGCAGCCCCCTCGATATTCACGGTGCCGTCGGAACCGGTCGCCTGGATATCGACGGCCGAGCTGGCGCCGGTGGCCTGGATCTGCACGCTGCCGCCGGCGGTGACGACATAGTTGTTGTGGGTGAGGTCGTTGCGCGTGCTCATGGCGTTTCCTCAATTATTCTGGAATGGAGTTCTCGATATCCTCGGCCAGCTGCTGGACCTCCCGCTGACTGCGCGCCTGGTACCATTTCACACCCTTGTAGATGCCGTAGCAGGTGATCGGGAGAACCGTCACGCAGGCCAATGCGATTCCGGTCCACTTCAAGGCCTTACCTATGCGGGCCGCAGCGGTGATCCAGCCCGAGGTGTACTCGATCACTTCCATGATGCCGACCAGGCGGCTGCAGACCAGGCTGCTGATGCCGGTGTAGAAGTTGGTGGCCTCGGTGGGTTTGCCCTTCTCATCGTACGTCTTGACCCGGGCCAGGATGTCCAGTGTGGTGCCAGCGGCCACCACGGCCAGCGACAGGGCGAAACAGGCTGCGACGGCCGCCCCATCGATGACCATGTCGTCCACGTCGTCGGTCTTGGGCGCCATCGGTACGCCCTTGTTCCAGCCCTCGACCTTGACCGCCTTCAGTTCGCTTTCCTTGCCGCCGCGGAGGACCTCGTATTTCTTGCCGTAGATGAGTCCGCCCGTATGGCCGAAAACGACCTTCTTCTCACCCATCATGCCGCAGATCAGGGCGAGGCCCATGCTGGCCCAGCCCGCGGTCGGGGGCAGGAACGAGAGCGGATCGCACACGATCTTCAGTTCAGAGCCCATGATGTGCGTCTGGCGGCCCCCGATGACACCGGTGAGGGCGGAGCCCGCCGACAGGTTGACGCTGCCCGACCAGTTGGTCAGGCTCAGCCAACCTTTGCCGTTGTTCACATTGGTGTTGATGACTTGCCAGAAATCGGTAAGGGCCATGATTTCTCCAGGAGGTCAGATCAAGGGCAGGCTGCCCGAGATTTGCACGTTGGCCCGGGGCGACAGGGCAAACGAGTCGAGATTGCTCTTCTGCACGTCGACCGAATCGGACTGGACGTGCGTGTAGGGCTCGTCCTTGGCGTCGTGAAAGAAGATGCCGTTGCCGCGCGTGCTGTCATCGACGTCGAAGATGGCCGATTTGATGCCCGCCAGCACATAGTTGCCGGGCAGGTCGGTCGGGGGCACGTTCACCGAGTTGTAGACCGAGCCGACAATGATCGGGCAATCGGGATCGCCGTCGAGGAAACCGACGATGACCTCGTGCCCCTTGCGGGGCCAGAACATGGCGCCCCATTTCTTGCCCGCCCAGACCTGCCCGACACGGATCCAGCAGGAACTGTTCAGGTCGCTGGTCTCGCTGCGGTCCCAGTGAAACTTGACCTTCACACGCGCGTGCTTGTCGATACTGACCTCGGAGCCGCCAGTGACCACCAGGGCGGTCTGCAGCCCGCGCACACAGGGACTGGGTGTGTGCCGGGCAGGCCGAT
>JBFWSD010000895.1:0-3860 GCA_050248575.1 Gemmataceae bacterium | reverse complement strand
ATTAGGTGTTCGATCATTCTGAAGTATTCTATGGACGGACTCTGCCCTCTGCTATCACTTGTCTTGACTACGAAGTATTACTGGTCAGTTGAATCACTGCATTTTGGACCGAGGGCCGTCTGTGAAGTGTCTGCGATGGCTGCCCAGGATCTGGGACGATGCGAATTGATTCCCTGCTGCCGTTGCCGTGGCGCTGGCGCAGCGTGCTATGGGCCAGTAGCGATCGCTGCCGCAGAACACGCGGCCGCCGCAGGCGATGCGTCTTGGCTTGAACTGGCGGCGTCCATGCTGCCCAGGATCTGGGACGATGCGAATCGATCTCCTGCTGCCGTTGCCGTGGCGCTGGCGCAGCGTGCACTGGGCCAGGACCGGGCGGCGGCCAAGTAAGTGCTTCGATCAAGGCATCGTTCCTGGGAGGCAAAAGGCTTGTCGCCAAGCTCACGGCTCCGTTCCCACAGGCTGAACGGGCATTCGCTTCGTTGCTCAGAGAGGCTCGGCCCGTGTGGCTGCCCTGGTCTCGAACAGTACGCCATCGAGGTCCGCGTCTGGGACTTTGACCTTCATCGACTGGAGTGTGCGATCCGGACCGCTGCTATTCTGAGCAACTGATTGCGCGATGAGCAGAGTGGCTCTCAAGTCGTTTGCACCTGGCAAACTTCATTGTCAGTTCGCTTGACACTTGCCCGATCTGGTCTGATACTTTCACCGACCGCTCAAATCATCAGGAGTCTCTATGAGCAACTTCAACCATGCGTTTTGGAGTATTCTCCTGCCGATGGCGGCAGCTTCGGCAGTGGCGGTTTGCTATGCTCAGAACGACAAGGACAAGAATCAACTCTGCGAACATCAGTACGCTTTGTGCACTTCTGCCCCCTGCATCCCGCAACCGGATGATCCCACGAAGGCCATTTGCTTCTGTGTCGTCGAGGAGGGGAAGAGCATGTCCACGGTGGACTGCAACAGGCTCAAGCCTTCCACGGACGATAACGGCATCCGCACTGTTTATTCCACTTTCTCGCTGAAGCAATTCACAGAAGGAAAAAAGGGCATGAAGTGCCCCGCCGGCACGCCGTGGACATGGTGCTTGAACAAGCGTTGCACAGTCGACCCGGCCAATCCGAAGAAAGCCATCTGCGTTTGCGACGTGGTGCGCAAAGGGGAATGGATGACCCTCGGAGGCAACTGCGATACCAAGACTTGCAAGACGGCCTACTGGTCAGCCGCTCCGCTGGCGGACTTCGACACCGGCAATGCATTCATGACCAGGGCCATGGGCTACAAAGAGTCCCCAGCCAAGTGGTGTCCTGCCAAGTGAGCCCAAGGTACTGCCACAATGATGCAGCCTCGTTCCTGGGTACCTGTCCTGGGTTTCTTGGCCTTGGTGGGACTCTTCCTGAGTCTGCCCGAAATCCCGGACCTGCTGGGCGTATTTGGCTGTAAGACCTGCAGTGCGCGTGGCCCGTACTTGCCGCTCATTGGGTCCGGCTACTTCGCCATGCTGATCGCCGTCGCTCTCTTATTTCCTTCGTTTCCCCGACGAAAGGTTGCCCGTGCCGGGCTGACCTGGGCCGTGACGCTCGCAACGGCCTTGACCTACGTCCAGCTGCCGGGGTGGTGTATCTTTTGCCTCGTCGCGCACGCTTGCAACATTTCGATGTGGACGATCTGGATGATCGACCCGGCGGCGAACCATGAGCCAGGCTGGTCGCGCGAAAGCCGCTGTCTCGCGCTGTTCGCACCGTTGAGCGTGGTGGCGCTCTTCAGTTCCATGAACCTGACGTTCATGGCATACAACTTCAGGATGCGCGACGTTGCGCCCACGAGTCTCCAGGTTGGCGACGCCGTGCCTACTTTCCAGGTTGAAACCAATGCATGCCGCGCCTTCACCAGCAAGGATGTCGTGGGATCGCTGGGTGCAGTCGTCAACTTTGTTTCACCTGACTGTCCTTACTGCGAGGAGCAGTTGGCGATCGTAAACGCCACGGCGAATGAGTTGATTGGCAGCAATTGTCGGGTCGTCAACATCAGTTCCGCGTTGCCTCAGAGCTTGCTAGAGCGGGCGCCCGCCGCCGAGTGGGTGGAGGACGATGGGGGCAAGCTTCACAGTCTATTCCAGGTCCGTGGCTACCCCACGCTGTTCGTGTTGAGCACGGACGGCACCATTGCTGAGGTCATTGCGGGGGTGCCGGAACACCTGCAAGAGAAGTTGCTGACCAGCCTGGGCAGGTCACCTTGACGACGAAAGGCAGTCATGAGCATTGAGCCATACAACGCCGTCGGTTTGATCCCGACCTTCTGGGGCATCCGTCACCGGTCGGACATCCAGAAGAACCTCGAACATCTCAAGGGACTGGGCCGGGCAGCCTTCTGGCTGTGTAGTCTCGACATTCCCGTGCGGCTCCTAGTCATCCCCGAGGGCGCCTTGCAGGGCTTCAACGATGAAGTCCTCGACGTCGATCATGCGGAGTTTGCCCGCACCTGTGCCATCGACATTCCGGGGCCGGAAAGCGACGAGCTGGGCAAGCTGGCGCGCGAGTACAACGTATTCATCATGGCTCAGGCCAAGGCCCGGCATCCCGACTGGCCCGACCGCTTCTTCAACGTCGGCTTCATCATTGATCCGAGCGGCGCAGTTATCTTGCAACATTACAAGGTGTCGGCCTTGTTGCCTTGCGAGCGTTCCGTATCGCCGCACGACCTGTTCGACTGGTGGGTGGAAAAGTATGGCCGCACGCTGGATGCCTTTTGGCCCGTGGCGGATACGGCGATCGGCCGCCTGGGAGTCATGATGGCGATGGAGGGCAACTACCCGGAAAATGGCCGCGGCCTTGCCATGAATGGCGCTGAAGTCGTCTACCGAGCCTCCTTGCCAACGCCCTTTAGCGAGAACGACATCTTCGAGATCTCGAACCGGGCCCGGGCCCTCGAAAACAACATGTACATCCTGGCCCCGAACATCGGTGGCTACTACCTGTTCCCGGACAGCGACACCACCATTGACGCTGGCGGCGGCCAGTCCATGATCGTCGACTACAAGGGCGCGATCGTCGGCAAACAGCGCGACACCAACGGTTCCACCTTCGTCAGCGGGGTCATCAACATCGAAGCACTGCGTCATCATCGCACGCACGCCATGACCACCAACTGGCTCAAGGACGTCCGCACCGAGATGGCCCAGATCATCTACGAGCGGCCCATCTACCCGAAGAACCGTTACCTGGAGCGCGCGCCTGGCCACCATGCCGAGTACAAGCAGGAAGTCATCGACAAGCAGATCGCCTTGATGCAAGAGCGCGGCATCTGGAAGGCACCGTCTTGATGTCGGCGACTTGATGCCGGTCGACGAATCGGTATTGCGGAGGTGGCGTTTCTCACGCGGGGATGGCGTGATGGTCGGCCAAGGTGGGCCTAGCCAGGAAAGTGGGTCATGCCCAGCTACATCCAGGCAGATCGGCCGCTCGTCTTGCAAACGCCGCTCGGCAACGACGTCTTGCTCCTGACGGGCTTGCGTGGCGAGGAAGCCGTTTCGCGCCCATTCCACTTCACACTCGAGATGCTGAATGAACCAACTCGGCCCGTATCATTTAGCAAGCTGTTGGACCAAGTCGTGACGGTGACGTTGAGGTTATCCGGCGCCCCGGAACGCTACATCAATGGCGTGGTGACCCGGGTCGTGCAGGGGCCGCAAGTCCGTGTGGTCAAGGTCGAAGGCTTGTTGGTTCGCTATCGCGCCGAGATCGTGCCACGCTTCGCCATGTTGAAGAAACGGGTGCAGATCCGGATCTTTCAACAAAAATCCGTGCCAGCGATCCTCAAACAGGTGCTCGGCGGTCTCGACACTCGCTTCCAGCTCACCGGGC
>JBFWSD010000894.1:0-3862 GCA_050248575.1 Gemmataceae bacterium | reverse complement strand
ATGCCCCACAGTATGGCTCGGCCAAGGATCCGGTCAACATGGCGGGCTTTGTGGCCGCGGGCCTCCTGCGCGGCGACCATCCGCAAGTGGACGTGGAAAAAGTGCTGGCGGGCGACTTCCACGTGATCGATGTCCGCACGGCCGAGGAATTCGCCGGCGGGCACATCCCGGGCGCCGTCAACATTCCGGTCGACTGCCTGCGGTCCCGTCTGGGTGAACTGCCACGCGCGGGCAACATCGCAGCCTACTGCCAGGTAGGTCAGCGCGGCTACCTGGCCACGCGCCTCTTGCTGCAACAAGGATTCCGGGCCGTCAACATCGGGGGCGGCTACAAAACCTACAAGCTCTACAACGGCGTCTCATCATCAAGGAGTAACTCATGAATCGACGCGATTGGCTGGGCCTGCTGGGCACCTCGGCCGCTGGACTCGGGCTCAACGATGCCCTGCACGCCGACGACGTCCATGAAAAAAAGCACGGGGCCATGCCGCCCATCGACAACGTGCATCTTTACTTTTGCGGCTTCCACATTGCCAAGAAGAACCCGCGCTTCCAGATCGAGACGCAGCACTACTGCGCCGTGCAGGGCGAAGAAATGCACCAGTGCATTCTCTACGACAAGGCAGAGAAGACGGCCAAGCTGCTGGGGGTCGAGTACATCATCACCGACAAACTCTTTCAAGGGCTGCCCGAGGAAGAAAAGAAGTACTGGCATCCGCACACCTATGAAGTGCTGGGCGGCCAGCTCATCGCGCCGCAGATGACTCAGAAGGACGAGGACGCCTTCATGAAGGCGCTGATCACCACCTGGGGCAAGGCCATCCACGTCTGGCCCGATCCGAGCACCAAGCTGCCCGTGGGCGATCCGCTGTTGATGTGGTCGATCATGGCCGACGGGCAGATCGATCCGAAGCTTCTGGTCGGCCGCGACGAGCGTTTCAAGGTGAACACCGAGAAGATCAGCGCGCGGCGGCAGAAGCTATTTGAATTGCCCGAGCCGAGCGTGGCCTTCCCCAAGAACGTGGACATGATCGGCCGGCAGTGGACCAACCAGGGCCCGGACACGCCGGCCCAGCGCCGCAAGGAGCTGGAAGGGAGCTGAAGCATGGCGTTCGATGAAGAGCTGGCGGCCCGCGTCCGCACGGCGCTGGGCCGCACCAGGGGCGTGACCGAGAAGAAGATGTTCGGCGGCCTCGGTTTTCTGCTTCAGGGCAACATGCTCATAGGCGTTTGGAAGGAATGGCTGATCGCCCGCCTCGGCCCGGAGCAAGCCGAGGACGCGCTGGTGGAAGCCCACGTGAAAGTGTTCGACATCACCGGAAAGGCCATGGCCGGCTGGGTGATGGTCGCCAGCGCCGGCGTGCAGGAGGCAGACGATGTGAAGTCGTGGGTACAACGTGCTCTGAAGTTCGTGCGCAAGCTGCCCGCGAAGTAAACCACGTCGGGAAATGGAAGAGCCCAGCTGCTCGGGTCTTGGCCGTGTTGGCGCCGAGATTCAAGGAGCCGGGCTTCTCGCATTGACCAGCTAGCGGTCGACTTCGCCCATGACGAAGTCGAGGCTGCCCACGATTGCGGGCACGTCGGCAATCAAGCAGCCCTTGCAGATTTCGTTCGAGACGCTCAGATTGCAGAAGCAGGACGAGCGTGCCCGCACGCGCAAGGGCACCGGATCCTTGCCGGGGCGGGCGGCCACGTAGAATCCCATCTGCCCGCGTGGCGCCTCGGTTTCCATGTAGGCTTCGCCCGGTGTTAGATGTCGGGGCGGTTCGATGCGATGTGAGCCCTCGGCGGTGGCGTAGAACTTCAGCCCTTGCTCGACGATCTTGACGGCCTCTACCACTTCGAGCATGCGAACATAGAAGCGGTGCCACGAATCGCCGAGCACGGCAGCGCGGGGCTTCTCGCTGAAGGGGGGCATGATCGCCTTGAACTTATAGCGTTCGTAGCCCGTGTAGGGCTCGATCTTGCGCAGATCCCAGGCCACGTCTCCCTTGGAGCTGTCGAGCGAGCCGCGCAGCACTGGCCCGGTGCAGCCATAGGTGAGGGCCATTTCCTTCGACATGATGCCCACGTTCGCCGTGCGCTGGATGAAGATGTGATTGCGCGTGAGCAGCGTGTGGTATTCCTCGACGCGCGGTTTGAGATAATCGAGGAAACGCTGGCAGCGCTGCACCCAGCCCTCGGGCAGATCGTCGTGCACGCCGCCGATGGTGATGTAGCTGTAGGTGAGCCGCGCGCCACACACTTCCTCGAACAGGTCGAGGATCATCTCGCGTTCGCGGAAGGCGTACAGGAACGGGCTGAACGTGCCCAGGTCGAGGCCATAGGCCCCCATGCCGACCAGGTGGCTGGCGATGCGGCCCATCTCGGCGATGATCACGCGGATCACCTGCGCCTTCTCGGGCAGCTTCATGCCGCACAGCTTCTCGACCGCCATCGAGTAGGCCAGGTTCATATTCATCCCGGCAAGGTAATCCATGCGGTCGGTGTACGGGATGAACTGGATGGGGGTGACGTTCTCGCCGATCTTTTCGGCACAGCGGTGCAGGTAACCAAGGTGCGGCGTGACCTCGGAAATAACCTCGCCGTCGGTGCGCAGGACGAGGCGGAGCACGCCGTGCGTGGACGGGTGCTGCGGCCCCATGTTGACGAGCATCTCGTCGGTGCGGACGTCGAGCTCGATGATGTTGGATTCGGCAGCAGGTACGGTTTCAGTGGCCATGAGCATTCCTGGTTTTACAGCCTGCACACGGGCGATGGATTCATGAGTACGAGAACAACGCGAACACCAGCGTGATTAGAACTGGCAGCCCCAGCCACCAAATCAGAATCAGCACGTGGTCTTTGCCGGTCTTCATTTTGCTTCCGTGGGTTTGATGGCTGCCGGCGGCACGGGCACACCAATCATGATGGCCAGGATCAGCCCTGTGGCCATTGCAAGCCAGCACCAGCCAGACTTCATTGCCGCTCCTTCAGGATGAGCTGTAATGAGTCTAGTGGGTCGGGAAGCGGCCGCTGCCACAGCCAGGAACGTTTCAGCCAGAAACCCGCCAGTTCCTGGCTTGTCACTCGTCCCCTTGGTTGCTTGACTTCGCGGTACTTCTTGCGGCCATCCAGGTGCAGTACCAGGACCGACCGGTTTTCTTCGTCGATGATCCAGTATTCCGCGATGCCGTGTCTTTCGTACTGCTTGCGTTTCTTGCCATAGTCGCGCTCGACACTGTCTGGTGAGACTATCTCGATCGCCAGATCGGGAGGTCCGTCCACTCCGCCGCGTTTGACCCGATCGAGGTGGCTCGCCTTCACGAAAAGAATGTCTGGCTCTGGAGCTTCCCGATCATCAAACCGGCAGGCGACGCGCGATCCAAGGATCTTGCCGAGCCTCTTTCGGGCCGCGTAGCCGTTCATCAGTCCAATCAGCCAGACGAATAGCTGGGCGGCGTCGGTATTATCGGGCGAAGCCACGTAGATCACTCCATCAATCAGATCGCCTTTTTGCTTCCCCGCAACAATGGAGCAAAAGTCTTCATAAGTGAAGGCCCCGCTGCGTTCGGTCGTGACTCTGGCGGCGCTGCGCATGGCTCACCTGCCCCGAATGCCGTGATACTCCAGCGGGAATTCGTAATCCTTGCGGAGCGGATGGCCTACCCAGTCTTCCGAGAGCAGGATGCGCTTGAGGTCGGGGTGATCGGTGAACCAGATGCCGCACAGGTCGTAGGTTTCGCGTTCGTGCCAGTCGGCTCCTTTCCAGAGCGAAACCACCGAGGGCACCTGGGGCAACTCGCCCTTCTTGTCTTCCTTCCAGCGCGGCAGGATCAACTTCAGGGTGAAGCGGTGCTTCAGCGTGATGCTCGACAGATGA
>JBFWSD010000893.1:0-3864 GCA_050248575.1 Gemmataceae bacterium | reverse complement strand
AAAGCAGTCCAGGCGATCGCAGCCCGGGGGAAATCGGGGAAATTTTCTGGACACGCCTGACTGAAGTCGGAGACGCCTTGGTGTAGCAAAATGTAGTTAATTGCACCGAATCCCCATGAATTCCACGGGATTCCAAGTGACTTGGGAATTGCGCGAAATTGACAAAATGCCTGGATTTTCCCGGCATTTCTCGCGCCTGGCGCTGGATTGATAATACTCATCGTCGGCAAGGATGAAGAGGATGTTGGGTCGGTTGCTGGCATCGTCGGCCCGGGCGTTGCCAGCCATGCCGGGCACGAGGACGCAGAGGAATGCAGCCAGCCAGGTCGAGCATTGTTTCACCATGAGGCAGCTCCTTCGAAGCAACGTGGCAGTTGGTGGGTCAAGCATACCAGCAACGCCGCCCGCCGCAAGCCGGGCAGTGGCGAACGAGCGCCCCGGCTGCTACCATGTTCCCGGACCTTCCGCCTTCCTCGATCCCGGAGACTCTCATGCCTTCCCGCATCCGGCTGCTCGCTCTCTTGCTCCTGTTGCCCGCGCTGGGGGCCGCCTCGGGCCAGGAGAAGGACAAGGAGAAAGAGAAACGCCAGGCCAATCATCTCATCAAGGAGAGCAGCCCGTATCTGCTCCAGCACGCCTACAATCCGGTGAACTGGTATCCCTGGGGGCCGGAAGCGTTCGCCAAGGCCAAGAAGGAAGGCAAGCTCGTCTTTCTCTCCATTGGCTACAGCAGCTGTCACTGGTGTCATGTGATGGAGCGTGAGTCGTTCGCCAACGAGGCGGTGGCGAAGCTGCTGAACGACTGGTTCGTGTGCATCAAGGTGGATCGGGAAGAGCGGCCCGACATCGACCATATCTACATGACCGCCTTGAACCAGCTGGGCAGCCAGGGGGGCTGGCCCCTCTCGATGTTCCTCACCGCTGATGGCCGGCCCATCATTGGCGGCACCTACTGGCCCCCCGACGACAAGGAAATCGACGGCGAGAAGGTCCACGGCTTCAAGTCGTTACTCAAGATCGTGCATGATGCTCAGAAGGAAGCGCCGGAAAAGATCGAGAAGCAAGCCGAGAAGCTCTCGGAAGCGACCGTCCAGGCCCTGGCCGGGGCCACGCGCGGCATTGCCCTTGGCAATCTCGATCGCAAGCTGCTCACCGACGGCATCGATCAGTTGAAGGAGCGTCACGATCCTGTTCATGGCGGCTTTGGCTCGCCCACGCGGGGCTGGCGCGGCACCAAGTTCCCGACGCCCCCCTTGCTCGATATGCTGCTCACCGAACTGGAACGCGAGAAGAACAAGGACCTGCAAGCCATCCTGGAACGCACGCTCGATCACATGGCGCGCGGCGGCATCTACGACCACCTTGGCGGCGGCTTCCATCGCTATTCGACCGAGCGCACCTGGACGGTGCCCCACTTCGAGAAGATGCTTTACGACAATGCCCAGCTGGTCGAGATCTACGCGCGGGCCTACAAGCTGACGGGCAACCCCTTCTACAAGCGCGTGGTCGACGAGACGCTGGGCTTCATTGCCCGCGAGCTGACCTCGCCCGAGGGGGGCATTTACTCGGCCCTCGACGCCGACAGCGAGGAAGAAGAGGGCCGCTTCTACGTCTGGACCGGCGACGAGCTCAACAAGCTCCTGGGCGATTCCGCCGAAGCCAAGCTGTTCCGCAAAGTCTACGGGCTGGATGGCCCGGTCAACTTCGAGGGCAAGTATTACATCCTGACGCTGCCCAAGAGCTATGCGGAAGCAGCCAAGGAAGCCAAGCTGAGCGAGGCCGAGCTGGAAAAACAGCTGGCCCCCTTGCGCAAGAAACTGTTCGAGGTGCGGGCCAAGCGGCCCCGCCCGTTCCTCGACAAGAAGATCCTCACCGCCTGGAACGGGCAGATGATCGCCGGTTACGCCACCGCAGGCCGCTTGCTCGAAGAACCCAAGTACACCGAGGCCGCCAGGAAGGCGGCCGATTTCCTCCTCGGCACGCTGCGCACCCAGGAGGGCAAACTGCTCCGCACCTACGGGGCCGCGCCGGGCGCGAAAGCGCAGGCCAAGCTCAACGCCTATCTCGACGATTACGCCTACCTGGTACACGGTCTCCTGGCCCTGCACGATGCCACCGGCGCGAAGAAGTGGCTCGACGAGGCCACGGCCCTCACCGACACCACGATCAAGCTCTTCGACGATCCGAAGCAAGGGGGCTACTACTACACCTCCAGCGATCACGAGAAGCTGTTTGCCCGGGCCAAGGACCAGTACGACGGCGCGCAGCCCTCGGGCAACAGTGTCACTGTCTCCAACCTGGTGCGCTTGTGGATCAAGACCAAGGATGACCGCTACGCCAAGCTGGCGGAGAATTCGCTGAAGGCTTTCTCGACGTCGCTGAAGCTGGAGCCAATGAGCCTGATGACGATGTCCGCGGCCCTGGATGTGTACCTGGTTCAGAAAGAGAAGAAGTAAGCGTCTATCCGGAATTACCAAGAAGCCCGGCTGCTAGGATCCTCGGGAGCGAGAAAATCGCGGAAAACCCGAAGCCGGGCTTCTTTCCCCGCTTTCCGGTCCGCCTCCAAGTGGCTCGTCGACGGAAGGGCCTGTGGCCAGCAGCCACGGGCCCTTTGCATGCGCATTGCGCCGGGCAACATTCCGCCCGCTAGCCCGTTCGAAACCCCGCTGTCATTGTGTATAATCGTCCTCGGGACCATCCACGCAACTCCAGGCGGATTCATGGAATGAGCTCATCGCATTTTGACGTCATCGTGGTCGGCGCCGGGGCAGCGGGCATCACGGCGGCGATCGGGCTGGCGCGGGCCGGCTTCACGGTGGCGGCCGTCGAGGCCGCTCCTTTCCCGGGCGCCGAGAACTGGTCGGGCTGCGTTTACTTCGGCGAGAACCTCGCGCAAGACGATATCCTTGGCCCGCAAGGGGTCGAGCAGCTTGCCTGGGAACGCCGCCTCGTCGAACGGGGCTTCTTCGGCACCGATGGCCACGGCCTGCTCGGCATGACCTATCGCGATCCGGGGGCCTTTCGTCATTGCTACACCGTGTTGCGGCCGATCTTCGATCATCACCTGGCCCAGGTGGCCCTGCGGCACGGCGTGGCCCTCTTGTGCGCGACGACCGCCGAGAGCCTCATTCGGGACAACGGCCGGGTCATCGGCGTGGCCACCAATCGCGGCGCTCTCTATGCCGATCTCGTCTTCCTGGCCGAAGGGGACGCCTCGCACCTGGTGACGCGCGAGGGCTACGAACGTTACTCCGATCAGCGCGACGCTCCCAAGTTCCTGCAAGGGATCAAGCAAGTCTTCGAGATGCCGCCCGGCGCCATCGAAGAGATCTTCAAGGTCAACGGCGAGGAGGGTGTGGCCTACGAGATGCTGCTCCGCAACGGCACGTTGCGGGGCCAGCCCGTGCATCTGAACATGGGCGGGTTCATCTATACGAATCGCCAGAGCCTGTCGGTCGGGCTGGTGCTGCCCGCCGACAACTTGCATGAAGGATTCGGCGGCGATCCCAACTTGCTGATGGAATGGTTCGCGAACCTGCCCGCGCTCAAGCCGTGGCTGGAGCGCGGGCAGCGCGGCGTGTTCGGCGCCAAGATCATTCGCGGCGGCGGGCTGAAGGACGTGCCCAACCTGATCGACGACGGCCTGGCCATCGGCGGCGCGGCCAGCGCGATCGGCATCGATTTCCCGTATCCGAACTTCACCGGCCCGGCGACCTACATGGGCCGGCTGATCGCGCTGGCGGCCCAGCAGATCCGCACGAGCGGCGGCCGTTTCTCGCGCGATCAACTGCGCAAGCATTACCTCGAACCGCTGCAGCGCAGCCACTACTGGCAAGACGTGTCGTTCCTGCGGAGCTGGCCGGG
>JBFWSD010000892.1:0-3868 GCA_050248575.1 Gemmataceae bacterium | reverse complement strand
GAGATTCTCGAGTGCGTCGCCGAGCCTGCCCTGCGTTTGATAGAGCTGGGCAAGATTGACGTGAGCCTGGTACTGATTGGGCTGCAACGCGATCGCCTGATGATACTGGCCTATGGCCCGTGCGAAATGGTCTTGCGCCTGTTTGGCATGGCGGATACGCAGGTCCTGCCCTTGGTTGAAGTACATCAGGCCGCGATTGACGAAGACGCTGTAGCGAACCTCGTCGTCGGGGAGTTTTTCGGCGAGGGCGTAATCGGCCTCGGCGGCGTCGTACTCCTTGAGCATGCCGTGCGCGTGGGCACGCAGCGGATAGGCCCAGAGGAACTCGGGCTGTTGCTGGATGCAGGCGGTGAGCCGGGCCACCGCCGCATCGGGTCGGGCCGACTGCAGGTAGATGCGGCCCAGCGAGAAGTTGGCCCAGTAGTGCTCGGGACGCAACTCGACGGCCCGCTGCAGGTACTGGATCGCTTGCCGGTAAGCTTGCGTGCGTGCGGGTTCCTGCAGGGCCGGCAGCGTATCAAACAGCTCCGCACCAACCAGGTAGTTGTCGGTGGCGGTCCTGGGTTCCATGTTCCTGGCCTGCTCGAGCTCCTGCTGCGCTTCCTTCTTGTCGCCCAGGATGAGCAGGTAGGTGCCGCGCCGCATGTGGTAGGCGCGCGTGTCGAGACCAAGGCTCCTGGCGCGAGCGAGGATGGCGAGCGCCTTGCGCGCTTGAACAAAATCGTCTTCCCCCTTGTCGCGCAACGGATGGGCCGTGGCATGAGCCCAGGCGAGGAGCAGCTCGTAGCAGCCCGGCAAGATGCTGGCGCGTTCCGATTCGGTCAGGTAGGGATTGTCGGTCCTGGGCTGCCCTTTGGAGTCGAGTGTGACGTCATAGCGGGCCAGGGCGGCCGGCGCCGCCTGCCGCACGGCTTCCAGGTTTGCTTGCTGCCGCAGCCCGACGTTCTGCAGCTGATTGATCATCGCCTTGTTGAGTTCCGCGCGGAAGCCTTGATAGGTGTCCCGCGCGGCCTTGCTGCCTTCCTCGTGCGACTTCTTGGCGGCCTGTTCCCGGGTGAGTTCTTCCTGCAACTGGTTGGCGGTCGCCTGCAATGAAGACAGGGCGGGCTCGGTACGGATCATGCCCTGCACACCGCTCATGAGGGCGGCGGCTTGTTGCCAGTTCGCATCTTGCCAGCCCTTGTCTTTTTGCTTCGAGATCTCGTTCTGCAGTTCAAGCAGTTGATTTAGCGCCTCGACATACAGGTTCGACTGGTGGATGCGCTGGTAGACGGAACCGACGCCCCAGAAGCTGCCCGCAATCAGGCCAAGGGCGACCAGGCCCCAGAAGCCAGCCACCCACGGGCTGCGCCGCACGTACTTGATCGTCCGCTCCCACAGCGGCGTGCGGCGCGCCTCGATCGGCTCGCCATTGAGATAACGGCGCAGGTCGGCCGCCAGTGCTTGCGCGCTGGCGTAGCGCTTGCCCGGTTCCTTCTGCAAGCAACGCAGACAGATCGTCTCGAGATCATAGGGCACCTTGGGCTGCACGCGGCGCGGCGCGATCGGCTCCTCGTTACGCACTTGACTGAGCAAGTCGAGCAAGGTGGTCCCCTTGAAGGGGGGCCGGCCCGAGAGCATTTCATACAAGATGGCGCCAAGTGCGTAGACATCGGTGGCGGGCCCAATGCGATCGATCTGCCCGCTGGCCTGTTCGGGAGACATGTAGCTGGGCGTGCCCATGACCTGCCCGGAGCGCGTCTCGCCGAAATCCTCCTCGAGGTTCTTGGCGAGGCCGAAGTCGGTGATCTTGGGAACGCCGTCGCGCGTGACCAGGATGTTGGCGGGCTTGAGGTCGCGATGGACGATGCCGCGCTCGTGGGCAACGTGCATGGCCTCGGCCAGTTGCAGCATCGTCTCGGCGGTCTTGCGCGGCGTCTGCAGGTTCTCTTTGAGCTGATGGGCGAGGCTGCCGCCGTCGACGAATTCGAGCGAGAAGAACGGTTTGCCCTCGTGCTCGCCGACCTCGTAGATCTGCACGATGTTCGGATGCTGCAGGCGGGCCACCGCCTCCGCTTCGCGCTGGAAGCGGGTCAGCTCGATTTGATCGGCGCGGGAGCCGGCCAGGATCATCTTGAGGGCGACGATACGGCGCAGCTTGGCCTGGCTGGCCTTGTAGACCACGCCCATGCCGCCGCGGCCCAGCTCGCCCAGGATCTCGTAACCCGGCACCATCGCCCAGCCCGGCTCGAGGTCCAGCGTGGGAGCCAGCTCGTTGACGTCGCCCGCGGTCGCGTGCGGATCGGTGTCCACACGTCTGGGCTGCACGTCGGACGCTTGCCCGGCGGGCGACTTCGTGTCCGGTGCACGAGTCGCTTCCGGATCGTGAACATCGCCTCCCCACGCGCGTGTCTCGTGCGGGTCGACGGCGGGAGCCCCGGGGTCCGCGAACGCGTGCAAGCGCGAAGCATCGCGCCCGGCATCGAGACTGGCGAAGTTGTCTGCGGGCTGAGACCGCGGTGTGTCGAAACCGGTGGAGGCATCGAAGTTCGTCGAGATGAGCTGGTCGATGTGCGCGCTGGTCGCATGGAGATCGCCAAAGACTTTCAGTGCTTCGGGGTCGTCACGCAGCCTGGCATGCCACGCGGCGGCCAGCTGGGGGGCACGCTGGATGAACTCCTGCAAATCGGGAAACTGGCCCGCGTCCCGGCACAGCTTGGCCTCGCAAAGAAGCAAGTCGAGCAAGTCGTCTGCCGTGACGGGAAAGGGCTGCGCCCCTGCCACCACTTTCTCGGCTGCGACGGGGTTGCCGCGTTTCCATGACTCTTCCAGGTTGGCGCGCAGCCGCCTCCGCCACTCGTCACGTGAACTCATCATCGACCTCTTTTGCACGCAGGGAAATAGAGCAGGAAACGGGCGATCACCGGGCGCGCTCCTGAAGTGACAATACCAATTAACTATCTTGCATGAGTGTGAGATCTCCAACATCCAGTGTCAAGGATTTACCGTGTTTTGGAGGCATTTGGAGGCAGGACAAGGGTAGGGTAAACCATCGCGCCGTTGTGGGGACGGGCTGCATCAAGCTGCTGGCAGGCGAAGCTTACCGGCGCAGCTGATGGATGGTGTTGTGGATCGTGCCCCGGAAGGAAGTGCCCGCGGCCGATTTCAGCTCGTACTTGATTTCCATGCACCAGGTCGGGCCAAGGTCCGCCACGTCGAGCAGCACGGTCTGGCCATCCTCAGCGAGCTTGGCTGAACGCACCTCGAGCTTGCGCTCGTCGTAGTGTTTCGAGCCGTAGCTGGCGGTGCGCTTCAGCGACCACACCTTGATCGAGTAGTTGCCCGCATCGGCGGCGCTCTGGGCATCGAGCTTGTCGCTGAAGCGGATGCGCAGGCCCTTGGTGGTGGCGTTCAAGCCAACGGGCAGCTGCACGGGCTCCCCGGTGTAGCGCAGGCGATAGAAGCCGCCGGGCTGTTGCTGGTTGCCCGCCCAGGCGAACATGCCGCACAGATAGAGCTGGCCATCCTGCGGATGAAAGCGGCCCCGCATCACGCCGGTGGCGAAGCGCGGGATGGGCAGGGCACACATGCCGCCTTGCTTCTGCCCGTTCACGTCCTCGTGGGGCACCACGTAGACCTGGCCATAGCCATAGGACAGATTGAGCAGGCTGCCCTCGAGCGGGCCCCACTTCTTGCTCTCCACCCAGAGCAGTTCGGCCGGCGAGCGATCGAACGCGTTGGTGATCCAGCACAGCGGCGGCTCCATGGCCTTGTCCGAGCTATCGGTGACGTCGTGGTAGCCATACATGTTGCCGTAGAAACCGCCGCGCTTGACCCAGTTGATGCGGTTCTTCGGGTTCCAGTGCCCTTCCTGGTCGGTGACGATGAA
>JBFWSD010000891.1:0-3870 GCA_050248575.1 Gemmataceae bacterium | reverse complement strand
GTCCCGCTACTCGACGTGACCATAGGTTCCCCGGTACCATCGAATAGCGCTGCGTGCGCAACTTGAGGCAGGATCTGCTGGCAAGAAAAATCCCGGACAGCTGCGGGTCAGCTGCCCGGGATTTCGTGCTTTCGATGCGCAGGTCGGGTCACTTCACCTTGACGTGGAAGCCGGCGTCGTTGAGCGCCTTGACGATATCGACGGGCTCGAAGTTGCCGGTCACTGTGAAGGTGGTCTGCTTCGGCGTGGCGGTGTCCTTTTCGAAGCCGTCCACCTTGGCGATGGCGGCTTTGATGGCCTTGCAGCAAGCGCCGCAGCAGTTGTGGACGCCGGAGACTTCGAGGGACTTGACCTTGCCCTTCTTGGCGCCGGAGTCGTCCTTCATGGCGAGCTTGTCGTTGTCGGACTGGCCGTGGAAGCCGCCGGCGGCGAGGGCCGCGACGGCCTTGGCGGCGGCGGCGTCATCGGCCGCGGTAATGGTAATGGTCTTGCCCTTCTGGTCGCACTTGCCCTGGCAGCCTGCATCCTTGAGGATCTTGGCCACTGCATTCACGCAAGCCGGGCAGCACAGGTGGGTGCCCTTGACCACGACGGTCGTGTCGGCGCGGGCGTTCGGGGCGAGCAAGGCCACCCCCAGCCCGGCGAGCAACAGCACTCGCTTCATCTGAATTCCTCCCATGTGTAAAAGGTTGCGCGCCAGGAACCGCCAACGCGGATCCTGCTTCGCCGTTGTAGAGACGAGGAGGGGTTTTGTCTCATTCGAGGGCTGTCACGGAATTGTAAAATCTTTTCAAATCGCCCAAACGTCTATTTGACTGGCCAAGCCGTGTCCGGTTATACTCAGACGGATTAGGCCGACTTTGCCAGGTAGGGGAAACAGTCCCGCTGTTTGCGGAGGTGTGCCTTGGCGAGTACTCGATGTGTGCGGCTCGGGAGCAAACTGGCGATTCTTGCCTTGTTTGTGGCGTTTCTTTCCGCCACGACTCTCCGTGCCGACCAGCTCGAGGATCTGCGCAAGACTGCCCAGCGGCACGAGGCCAATGGAGATTACGGCAAGGCCTGCTCTTACTACGCAGCCATCCTGGCGAAGGATCGGACCCTCACCGAAATCAAGCAACGATTCCACCTCTGCCTGCGCCACTTCCATCGCGGCCGCAGACATCAAGACGAGACCTACCGCAATCACGTTCTCAAGCAAGATCCGAAGATTGCACTGAAGGTGTACGCCGAGCTGGTGCGTCAGGTCCACGGCGAGTATCACGAAGAGTCGCGCGTCGGCTATCAGCGCTTGTTCCGGCAAGGGCTGGAAGAATTCAAGCTGTCGCTGGAAGATGCCCGGTTCCGTCAGCTTTATCTGCCCAACGCGAGCGCGGAGGCAGTGGCCCGCTTCACCCGCCGTCTGCAACACGACTGGCGCGACCAGCTGATCACCGATCTGGTAGACCTGGAGCAGCCCGTGCTGCAGGTGGCTCTGGCGGCGAAGAAAGATCTGGGCGTGCAGATGACCGTGACGGTCCTCGAGCTGGCCTGCGGCGCCTGCAACGCACTCGACGAGCACACCTGCTACGTGCCCCCCAAGCAATATGAGGAAGACTTTGGCTCCCTGCGCGGGCAGACCGCCGGCGTGGGTATTGAGCTAGCAGCGGTGGAGGACGAGCTGATCGTCACCCAGGTGGTGATCAATAGCCCGGCTTCGCGGGCGGGCGTGATTGCCGGCGATCGCCTGGTCCGGGTCGATCGTCAGCCCGTTGAACACATGCCGCTCGATGAGATTCACGCCAAGCTCAGGGGCAAACCGGGCACCACCATCCAGCTCGACATCGTCACTGGCATGAGCGAGCCGCGCACCTTCACGCTGGTGCGACTGCCCATCCAGGCCAGCGTCACCGACTATCGCATCGCCGACATGGACGCTGGCGTCGGCTACGTGCAAATCTCCTGCTTCCATGAGAACACCCTTGCCGAGCTGGAAGACGCGATCACCCAGCTCGAAATGCAGGGCATGAAGGTGCTGATCCTCGATCTGCGCGGCAACTATGGCGGACTGGTTGAATCGGCCCGCCTGGTCGCCGAGAAATTCCTCTGGGAAGGCGCGCTGATCTACAGCACCAAGGGGCGCGATCAACGGCCGGTCAAGATGCACTCCCGGAACGTGGCCCCTTCGCGGACGCCACTGGTTGTCCTGGTCGATGGCACCACCGCCAGTGCCGCGGAAATCCTGGCTGGCGCCCTCAAGGACAATAGCCGGGCTACCTTGGTCGGCGAGAACACCTTCGGCAAGGGCACCGTGCAGCAAATGCTGGCCGTGAAGACCATCCGCGCGGGCGGCATCCGCTTCACCTATGCCAAGGTCTACTCCCCGGAAAACCGCACCTACAACGAATCGGGCGTCTCTCCCCACGTGTTCATCGAACGCAACTCGTTCAGCGATGAACAAAACAACGAGGCCAGGCTGATTGCCCGCCAGATCGCCGGCATGGCCCGCTGATCGCTGCGCTTCTCTATTGTCACACTTCGAGCGAGATCTGCCGCTCTTCGGCCGAATCCTCCCTCTCACCGATAGCACCCAATCTTCCCAGTCCCCGAATCCCCAGTTTCTCTACGGCTTGATTCACTTTGCCGTCGATGATATCAGGGGCAATGCCGGGCACAGACGATTTGCCCGCAGGAACAGGAAGCGGCATGTTCAAGGTCATTGGACGACTCTCGTCTTCGTATCCCTGGGCCATCTGCGCCGCGTGGCTGCTGGCCGGGGTGGTGCTTACCTTCTGCGCCCCGGCCTGGGACTCGCGCACTCAAGACGACGACATCCGCTTCATTCCCGAACGCTATCCCAGCGTGCGGGGCTACAAGCTCCTCCAGCAAGCCTTCCGCGACGACGTCAACCAGAGCAAGGCGATCTTCGTCATCGAACGCGATGAGGGCAAACTCACCGCGACCGATTTCGCCCTGGTCGATCGCTTCGTGCAAGACCTGCACGAGCTGAAGGACAAAGAGCCCGACCTGCAAATCAAGAAGATCGCCAGCTTCCGCGACACGCTCATCGGCGAGCGGCTCACCAGCGCCGACGGGCAATGCACGCTGGTGCAGATGTCGCTGGGCACGCCGTTCCTGGCCTTGCAGACGCGGGCCACCGTCGACCGCGCCGAAGACGTGCTCCAGAAACGCTTGAAGAACTCCGAGAACGAACCCGGGCTGCTGACCACTGGCCCGGCAGGGATCGGCCGCGACCTGATCAACGCCAGCGCCGACAGTCTGGAAGGGACCACGCTGGCCACCGTGGTCCTGGTGGTCGTGGTGCTGCTGTTCGTGTATCGGGCGCCGTTGCTGGCCCTCGTGCCGCTGCTGACCATCGCGGTGTCGGTGTTTGTGGCCCTCAAGCTGCTGGCCCTGATGACGTTGATTCCCGGCGTGCACCTGGTCAACGTGGCCAAGATCTTCGCCATCGTCATTCTGTACGGGGCGGGCACCGATTACTGCCTGTTCCTGATCAGCCGCTACCAGGAAGAGCTGGCCAACGGGCACGATATTCACAACGCGATTCGCCGCAGCGTCGGTGGCGTGGGCGAAGCCCTGGCCGCCAGCGCGGGCACGGTGATTTGCGGGCTGGGGCTGATGGGGTTCGCCGAGTTCGCGAAGGTGCGCTGTGCCGGTCCGGCCATTGCCCTGAGTTTGGGAGTGGCGCTGATTGGCTCGCTGACACTGGCACCGGCGTTCCTGCGTCTCCTGGGGCACATGGTGTTCTGGCCCGGGCACGCTCCCAGCCCGGAGCAGAAGTTGTTAAGGACGACGCCGCAACAGGATCCGTTCTGGGATCGGCTCAGTCGCGGCGTGGTGGGCCGGCCGCGCATGGTCTGGTCGAGGGCGGTG
>JBFWSD010000890.1:0-3870 GCA_050248575.1 Gemmataceae bacterium | reverse complement strand
CGCTTCGGCGAAGCGATTGATCGACGTTCGCCATTCCTGCTTCAGGAGGAGCAGGATGGCCGAGATGAGGGTGCCCGCGTGGCCAATGCCCACCCACCACACGAAGTTGACGATGGCAAAACCCCAGGCCACCGGCACATTGATGCCCCAGACCCCCACGCCGTAGGCCAGCAGCCACACGATGGAAGCGAACAGCACATTGACCAGCAGGAAGCCGATCGCGAAGCCAAGATACCAGCGCCGCGTCGTCGGCCTGGTCAGCACGATGGCGCTGATCTTGTTCGTGACGCTGCCGAACGTGTAGCCCGGGCCGATCAGGGCATCGGTCTCGGACATCGGTCCGTCGTGCTCGTGTCCATCCGCCAAGGCGTTGTCCTCTAGTCCTCGAGTTCCTTGTTCGGGTTGCGCAGGGCTGCCAGGTAAGTCGTGCGCGGCCTGGTGTTCAGTTCCTCGAGCAAGCTGTAGTGCAGCGGGTCGCGGCGCAGCTTGCTGACGTTGCTCTTCTCGTCGTTGGCATTGCCAAAGGTGATCGCCTGGGCCGGGCAAGCCGCCTGGCAAGCGGTGAGCAGGTCGCCGTCGCGGACCTGGCGGCCCTGTTTCTCGGCATCGATGCGGGCCATGCTGATCCGCTGCGTGCAGTAGGTACACTTCTCCATCACGCCGCGCGTGCGCACGGTCACTTCGGGATTGCGCAGCAGCTTGAGCGATTCGGTGGCGTAGTCGGCGTATTCCAGGAAGTTGAAACGCCGCACCTTGTACGGGCAGTTGTTGGAGCAATAACGCGTGCCGACACAGCGGTTGTAGACCATGTCGTTCAGCCCCTCGTCGCTGTGCACGGTCGCTTCCACCGGGCAGACCAGCTCGCAAGGTGCATTCTCGCATTGCATGCATGGGACGGGCTGGAAATAGCCCGCCGGGTTATCGAGTTCCCCTTCGTAGTAGAGGTCGACGCGCAGCCAGTGCATCTCGCGGCCGCGCAAGACCTCTTTCTTGCCCACGACGGGGATGTTGTTTTCCGCCTGACAGGCCATCACGCAGGCGCCGCAGCCGACGCACGAGGTGAGGTCGATGGCCATGGCCCACTTGTAGCCCTCGTAAGGATGCGCTGGATAAAGCGTGAGCGGGATGCGCTCGGGCACCGCCTCGCCGTGCGCGCCATGCGCGTGAGGCAGATGGTCCGGCGTTCCCGTACGCACCAGGTCGCGGCCATTCATCAGGTGATGCTGCTGAATCGAGGCAAGTTGATAGCGGTCGCCAGTCGGCGTCAGCTCGACACCAACCTCGAGCCACGGGGCATCGGAGTGCCGCAAGCGATAAGCATCGAAGCCGACGCCGGTGCCGATCTTGCCCGCGCGGGTGCGGCCATAGCCGAAGTTCACGGTCACCGAATCATCCGGCATCCCGGGCACGATCCACACGGGCACCGTGAGCGGATCGCGGCCCTCGAGCTGCAAGGTCACGGTGTCGGCGTAGGCCTGCCCGTGTTCGCCCCCCTTGTAGCCCAGCACCGTGTTGAGCTGAAAGCGCTCCGCGGTGCGCGGACTGATGAGGGCCGCGTTGCCCCAGGTGAGGCGCGTCAGCGGCCGGGGCCATTCTTGCAGCCAGCCGTTCGAGGCGAAGCGGCCATCGTGCATGGCTGGATCGAGCCGAAAAACCAGCTCGAGCTGATCGCCCGCCGGCGCCGACACTTCGGCCTTGGGCCAGTTCGTGTTCATCGTCGGTTTCACGTCGGGCAGCTTGCTCCCATCAAGTACCCCCGATTGCAGGCTGCGCATCCAGTACTTCTCGAAGTCGGTAGCCGATTCGCTGCCTCGCTGCGCGCGCCAGAAAGACCTGACCAGTTCCAGCCCGGAGCGTTCCGGATGGGCCGACAATGCCGCCATCAGCTCGTGCGGCGATTTCGAGCTGGTGTAGAGCGGATTGATGAGGGGCTGCACGACCGCCGCAGTCCCGTCGTAGCTGCGGACGTCGCTCCACATTTCCAGGTAGTGTGTGGCTGGCACGTGATAGTGGCACAACGGGGCCGTCTCGTCAGGAAACAGCCCCAGGCCGATCCGCAGCGGCACTCTCTGCATGGCCGCGGTGAAGTCGAGGTCGGCCGGCGCGGTGTAGACCGGATTGCCGCCAAGGATGAGAAGTGTGTCGACCTCGCCCGCGTTCATCGCGTCGGCCAGAGCTTTGAGAGAGGCAAGCTGATCGACCGGCCTGCTTTCCAGCGGGGCGGTGTAGGTGACGGTGCGGGCCACGTTGCCCAGCGCGTGGTTCATCGCATGCGCGAGGGCATGCACGACCGCGGGCTGCTCGTTGCCGACGATGATGATGCTCTGCCCGACACGTTCCGGGCCGGTGAGATCGCGAGCCAGTGCTTGCAGCCAGGGTGCCTGCTCACCCCAATCATCTTTCGAAGCAGCGGTCCCTTGCTCGGCAAGGATCTGCCACGCTTCCTCGTCGCCCCCCTGGAACTTCTGCGCCTTGCGTTGCCGGGCCAGTTCGCCTGCGAGGGACCGGGCAAACCCCTCCATCCGCCGCGCCTGCAACGGGAGGTGATGATCGGCCAGCTTGCCCGTGTTGCTGGCGGTGCAGGTGACCGCGTAGAGCCGGTTCATGTCGTCGCGCTGTCGGCGGCGGGCCGCATAATCGCGCGTGTAGCGCACCTGCCCGGCCAGGAAATCCGCATCGAGCGACACGACCACCTTGGCCTTGTCGAAGTGATACACGGTGTTGACCGGATCCTTGAAGGCGAGCCGCGCGCCCGCATGGACGCGATCGAGATTGCCGGGCTCGTAAGCATGCCACTGCGCGCGCGGAAACTCCGCGAGCAACTCGTCGAGTTGCCTGGCGAGCGTGGGAGAGGTCACGGTCTCGGTGAGGATGCGCAGGCTGCCCGTGCCCGCCTTGAGTTGCCGCGCGCGGACCTGGCGGAGCACGTCGAAGAGATTGGCCCAGGTGGCGGGCCGTGAGAGATACGTGAGTCCCTTGGCCCGCTCGGGATCGTAAAGCGTGAGGATCGAGGCCTGGGCAAAAACGTCGGTGGCGCCGAGACTGGCTGGATGATCGGGGTTCCCTTCGATCTTGGTCGGGCGGCCCAGGTGGCTTTCGGCGAGCAGGCCAAGCGAGCGGCCCGCCATCGGCATGGCGGTGGCGAAAAAGAGGGGCCGCCCCGGTAGCACTTCCTCGGGCTGCCGCACATAGGGCAGGATCAAATCGCGCGGCGCGGGTGTGCAGCCCGTCAGCCCGGCGAGCCCGAGCGATGCGCCCATGAGGGCCAGGAACTGCCTGCGCGTGGGTCCCGGCGCGAGCTTGGTTGCCGCCGGGAACTCGCGTTCGACCAGTTCCTGGAAGTCGGGCTCGTCGGCCAGCTCTTCCAGGCTGCGCCAGAAGCGTTGCCCTGACAGGGGCTGCAAGCGGGCTCGCAGGGTAGCCCAGTCCAGCTTTGCATCGGCCCGTTCCATGCGTGCTCCTCTTCTCAGCGATGGCACGTCGAACAGCTCGTCTTGCTCTTCACCGAGTACTTCTCGCGTAGTTCGCTGCCGAGCGCGGCCTGGTCCTCGGGCTGCCAGCCCAGCTCGAAGATCTTGTCGCGCGGCCGCAAGTGGTGCTCGGGCTGACGATGACAGTCCAAACACCAGTCCATGTGCAGGCTGTGTACTTGCCAGGTCAGCGGCATCTGATCGACGCGGCCATGGCAGGAGACGCAGCCCACGCCCTTGCTGATGTGGATGGAATGATCGAAGTAGACGAAATCGGCGAGGCGATGCACGCGCCGCCATTCGATCGATTGGCCCGTGCGGTAGCTTTCGCGCACCGGGGCCAGCATCTCGCTGCCCACCCAGATCTGCGAGTGGCAGTTCATGCACGTCTTGGTTGGCG
>JBFWSD010000889.1:0-3871 GCA_050248575.1 Gemmataceae bacterium | reverse complement strand
GTACGCCAGCAACCGACGCTGGTACTGCGTCAGCAACTGAACGATCTGTTCCTGCTTCTGACCAGTGGCCAAAGGAGTCTCTCCGGGAGAGCGGGAACATGCCCACCACTCTAATGATGGCGCAACCCGGGCAAAAGTGCCGCAGAAAACCACGAACGGGCAAGAAAGCCGGCGAGCAGCCCTTTCGGGGCCATTGACTTAACTCCCTGCGAGCAAATGGCTAGCACCAGGTCCTGCGCTTTGGGGCAAAGCTCGGCCGCCGCCTTTGTGGGATTCGGAGCGCAGCCGCGCCATCAACACAGCAGCCATTATTCAACTCGTCAAACGGATGAACAGCATGACGAATCCTGGGCGAATGCTGGTTGCGGGCGTGATCTCCTGCGTGTGCCTCTTGCCCCGGGCCGCAGCGGCCGACGAGGCGTCTTTCGCCAAGGTTGTGCGGCCCTTCCTGGCAGCGCATTGCCTCAAATGTCATGGTGTTAAGAAGCAGTCGGGCGACCTTCGTCTCGATGATCTTACCGGCGATCCGGCGAAGGACGGGCCAAGACTGCTCGGGCTGCGCGATCAGATTCGCGACGGCTTGATGCCTCCCCCCAAGGAGACGCGCCCGGACGGCGCCCAAGCACGCGCGGTCGTCGCCTGGGCCACCTTGGCCATCGGCACCCGGGCAGCTCGGCTCCCCAGCCAGGGCAACCTCATCCCTCACGAACTCCTGTTCGGCAAACCAGCACCCGAAGGGGGCGCTTCCCCCGCCCGGATCTGGAGGCTGAGCCCCGATAGCTACATGGGCTTCGTCCGCGATGTGGCCCGCAAGGGCGTGCCCGGGTTGGTGCAGCCCTTCACGCTCGAGCCCGAACGCGGCATCAAGGACTATGCCGGCCTCTACTCGATCGACGAACCGAGTACCGAGATCTTGATTCGTAATGCCGCGGCCATCGTCGAAGCGCAGACCGCGCACGAGATGAAGGACGGCAAACTGCAGGGCAAGAACGGGGCTGTCCGCGAGTTCCTCGCACTCATGGATCCGGCCGCCAGGCCGACCGAGCCCCAACTCACGCAAGCCGTGCAGCAACAGTTCAAGATGGCCCTGGGCCGGCAGCCCGACCACGACGAGGTCAAGCGTTTCCTCGCTCTCTACGAACGCTGCCTGAAAGTCAGCGACAGCCCGGGCGCGGTGAAGACCATGCTGCAGGCTGTGCTGCTCCGCAGGATGCGCTGTTCCGCAGTGAACTGGGCAAGGGACCAGCCGAGGGGGGCCGCCGCCCGCTGGCGCCCGAGGAACTGGCGGCCGCCATCAGCCTGGCGCTGGGAGACCGCCGTGATCAGACCATCCTGGCGGCCGCGCAAAAAGGCGAATTGCAGACGAAAGAGCAGGTCGCCGCTCATGTCCGCCGTCTGCTCGACGACCCAAAATTCGACAGGTCGCGCATCCTCAAGTTCTTCCGCGAGTACTTCGACTACGACCTGGCCAATGGCGTCTTCAAGGACAAGCCGAAGTCGTTCGTACACCGGCCGCAGCAACTCGTGGCCGATACCGACTACCTCGTTCTGCACATCGTCGAGCAAGACAAGGACGTGTTCCGGCAGCTCTTGATCACGCCCACCTCGTTCGTGAACTACTCGGTGGACAGGAACAAGAAGAACGAAGCCAAGCCGGGCGTGGTGCTCAATCCGAACAACAACAAGGGCCAGACCGGCGTCGAATCGATCTACGGTCTCGATCACTGGCCCAAGCAGCAGCCGGCCCCCTTGCCCGAGAATACGCGTCTCGGCGTATTGATGCAGCCGAGCTGGCTGGTGGCTTACAGCACCAACTTCGATAACGACCCGGTGCGGCGCGGCCGCTGGATTCGCGAACGGTTGCTGGGCGGCACCGTGCCCGACCTGCCCATCGGCGTGGCCGCCCAGGTGCCGAATGAGCCCCATCGAATCTTTCGCGAGCGGCTGAACGTCACCCGCGACAACCGCTGCTGGATGTGCCATCAGAAGATGGACGAGCTTGGCTTGCCCTTCGAGAACTTCGATCACTACGGCCGCTTTCGCACCACCGAAACCGTGCTCGACCCGGCAGCGACCGCGAAAAACGTGGACAAGAAGGGCAAGCACCTTGGCGAGGTGATGCGCGCGGCCAGGCTCATCACCACCGGCACCATTGCCGATAGTGGCGATCCGAAGCTCGATGGCCCGGTCGCCGATCCGCGCGAGATGATCCGCAAGCTGGCCGACTCCGAACGCTGCCGCCAGGTCTTCGTCCGCCACGCCTTTCGCTTCTATCTCGGCCGCAACGAGTCACTCGCCGATGCCCGCACGCTGCAAGAGGCCGATCGTGCCTATGTTGCCAGCGGGGGCAGCTTCAAGGCCCTCGTCGTCTCCCTCCTGACTTCCGATGCCTTCCTCTATCGATCCGTCCCCGGAGAATCTCGATGAACGCCGACATGACCCGCCGTGATCTGTTGAAGAACGTAGCCTTTGGCGCCGGTGCCAGCTTCTTGACTCCCATCCTGGGGCAGCTGGCCGCCCATGCCGCCAGCGATCGACGGGCCGTGCGGCAGCGGATCGTCTTCGTCGTGCAAAGCAACGGCATGAACCCCAGTCATCTGGTGCCGGTCGGGGTGAAGCGCCGTCCGGATGGACGCAACCAGCGGCCCGAGAATCAGAAGCTCGAGGAGCTGAGCTTGAAAGACCTGGAGTTGCACCAGGCGCTTGCCCCGCTCGCACCGTTCAAGGATCGGCTGGCGCTGGTGCAAGGGCTGTCGGGCCGCATCGCCCTCAGCGATCATTCGGCCAACCACGGCGCCCTCGGTTGCTTTCCCGCCAAGCAAGCTCACGATCAGACGATCGACATTGCCCTGGGCGAGGCCAACCCCGGCGTCATTCCGCACGTTGGCCTGGGCATCATGGACAAGCTCGACCAGACGTTCAACTACCAGATTTCCGCGGCGGGCCCGGGCAAGCCGGTGCCCATCCAGTGCTCGCCCGAACTGGCCTTCAAGAGCCTGTTTGGCAGTGTCGCGGGCGGCTCCAGCCGGCAGAAGTTCGATCTCCGCACCAACTTGCTCGACTTCATGGCCGCTGACGTCCAGCGGGCGCGGGCGGCCCTCGCCGCCGAGGAACGTCAGAAACTCGAGCAGTATCTGCAAGCCTTTGAAGCACTGCGCGATCGCCAAGCCAAGATTGACGCCATGAAAGATCAGCTGAGGCAACACGCCCCCAAGCTGGACGACAAGTTCAAGAACCCGACCGAGACCAATCGACTCGAGGCTCAGTTCGATATCGCCGCAGCGGCCCTCATCACCGGGCTGACCAACGTGGTCACGCTCGCCTCGGGCGGCGGCGGGCAGCACTACATCTCCTTCCCGCAGCTCGGCATCCCTGTGGGCGGACATCATTACGGCCACGGCGGCGGCGTGCCGGGCATGACCCACGAAGAATGCTTCGTCACCGTCCGGCAGTATCACACCAGGCTCATCGCCAGGCTGGCCACCGCCTTGCAGTCGATCAAGGAAGGCGACGGCACCATGCTGGACAACACCGTCATTATTTACCTGAGCGACTCGGGCGACGGCCATCATCCGCAGCTCTGGGAGTGGCCCGTCATCCTGCTGGGCAACCTCGGCGGCAAGCTCAAGATCAGCGGCCGCTATCTCCAGTTCCCCGCCTACGGCGCCCCGGCCCATCGCACGCTGGCCAATCTCTATCTCACGCTGCTCCATGCCATTGGCAAGCCGCGCGACAAGTTCGGCGTGGCCGATCCTGGTCTCAAAGATGTCGATCAGACCGGCCCCATCGCCGACCTGCTGGATTGAGGCAAAGCAGGCAGATCTATTCCGTCATGGACTCGAACCGCTAAAGTAACCGGGTGCAACACCCG
>JBFWSD010000888.1:0-3872 GCA_050248575.1 Gemmataceae bacterium | reverse complement strand
GATGTCGGGCGCCTCGTTGCGTTCCTTCGAGACGAAGCGCTCGAACAGGACGTCGATGCGTTCCGGGTCGACCGAGGTGACGCCCAGGCAGAAGCAGACCGCGGAGTTGGCGGCGGAGCCGCGGCCCTGGCAGAGGATGTTGCGGCCGCGCGCGAAGCGGACCAGGTCCCAGACCGTGAGAAAATATGCCTCGTAGCGGAGCTCTTCGATCAGCGTGAGCTCGTGCTCGATGAGGCAGCGGACCTTGGGCGGGATGCCGTGGGGATAGTGTTCCTTGGCTCCGGCCCAGGTGAGGCGGTGCAGATGTTCGAGCGATGTCTGCCCGGGCGGGCACAGCTCGTGCGGGTACTCGTAGCGCAGCTCGTCGAGCGCGAAGCGGCAGCGGCCCGCGATTTCCACGGTGTTCGCCAGCGCCGCCGGGCAATCGGCAAACAGCTCGCCGAGCTGATCGACCGGCTTGAGATAACGCTCGCCGTTGGGCAGAAGCAGGCTGCCCAGGTCGGCCACCGTGCAGCGGGCGCGGATGGCTGTCAAGGCATCGTGCAGGAAGCGGCGTTCCGGGGCGTGATAACACACGGCGTTGGCGGCCGCGAGCGGCACGCGGGCCTGGCGGGCGGCCTGTTTCATCTTCGCCAGCAAGGCGCGATCGTCCGGCCCGCGATGCAGCTCGGCCAGCGCGTAGCAGCGATCCTTGAAGGCTTCGCGATAACAAGCCACAGACTCTTCGCCATTAGCAAGCACGGCGCAGGCGAGCAGCCCATCGGCGTGGGCGGCCACGTCGTCGAAGGTGAGGCGGCATTCGCCCTTGGGAGCGCGTTGCTTGCCCAGCGTGAGCAGGCGGGCCAGCCGGCCATAAGCAGCACGATCGGTGGCCAGCAAGACGACGCCCGGCGCATCGACCGGCGTCACTTCCGCGCCGACAAGGATCGGGAAGCCGAGCTCGCGGGCCGCCAGGTGGGCACGAACCACGCCGGCCAGGCTATGCCGATCGGTGATGGCCAGGGCGCGATAGCCGAGCGCCGCCGCCTGCACGACCAGCTCGTCGGGATGCGACGCTCCGCGCAGGAACGAATAGTTCGTGTAACAGTGCAGCTCCGCGTAAGCGCGCGGCGTCCGGGCCGGCGGCGGCCCCGGCCCGGTGCGCTGACGTCGTTTCGCAGGAGGTTGTTCCGGCATCGTACTTCATTCCGTCTCTCTTCACTCGAAACACCCGTGCACGAACCACTGGCCGTCGTCGAGGCGGCGGTAGAGCCAGAAGCGCTGGCCGGTGCTGGTCTCGACGCGGTAGTAATCGCGGCGGACGTAGCGTTGCCGCCACCAGCCCGTCTCGAGCCGCTCGGGGCCCCAGGATTGCACGATGCTGTGCTCCTCGCCCTGCCAGTAAAAACGGATCGGCGGGCCGTCGGGCACCACCGACAACGCCGCCACCGCCTGCGGCCTCGGTTCCAGGTGCAATGGCCTATGATCCGACGCGGAGACACGGAGACACGGAGACGGATAATCCAGACGCGGAGACACGGGGAGGGGGAGACGCGGAGACGGATAGTGCGTCGCGCGACTCGTGACTTTCCGCGTCCCCGCGTCCCCGCGTCTCCCTGCCTCCGTGTCTCCGCGTCGCTGCTCGAGAGCGGGCTGATAACCGACGGCAAACTCGGGCTGCACATCCGCGCTCGGGCGGGCGTGCAGCACCGCCGACTTGCCCAGCCGGCTGGTGAGTCTTTCGAGCAGGCTAGCCAGCGCGCGGCGGCTCCGCTGCGTCTCGGCATCGAAGAAAGTTTCCTGCGCGCTGATGAGCGGCGCGGCGGCCACGCGCAGACGGACACGCCACACCTCGGCGGGCAAGACGGCCCGCTCCAGCTGCAAATGGACCAGCTCCCAGAGCCGCGGCAGCGACACGCTCGCCTCGAGAAGTGCGACACGGAGATGAGCTGCGACGCGGGGACACGGGGACACGGAGACGCGGGGACGGGAACACGGTGCGACGCGGGGACACGGGGACACGGAGACGCGGGGACGGGAAGGCGCGGGGACTCCGTCTCCGTGTCCCCGCGTCTCCGTGTCTCCGCGTCGCATTTCACCCCGCGTCTCCGTGTCTCCGCGTCGCATTTCACCCTCGAAGCGGCACACGACCCGGCTGACGGCTTGCCCGCGGGCCGCGACGCGGGCAACCGCCTCCGCCAGCACCTCGTGTACGATGGTGGCCAGCAAGCGGCGTTCGCGAAGCGGATAATCGAAGTGGCGGTGAACCTCGACCGGCTCGGTTGCGGGCACAGCACGGATCGGCTCGGGCCGCTCACCCGTGGCCTGATCGAGCCGGCACAGGAGCTCCGGGCCGAAACGGGCGGGCAAGCTGGCCCGCGGCAAGGCCTGCACCAGCTCCACGCGACACAGATCGAGATCGCGCAGCCTGCGCACGGTCTCGGCGGGCAGTCGCAACGCTTCCACGGGCAAGGGCCGCAACGCTTGCTCGTGCAAACCGGGGTGCACCAGCGTGCTGTCGCGGCGCACGAAGTGGGCCACGCCCCAGGCGGCCCCGCTCGTGTCGGCCAGCGCCAGACGGACAAAGAGCCCGCGGGCGCGGAAGGCGGCCGCCGCCCGCTCGAGCAACTTCGCTTCGCCCTTGAAGAGAGTCGCGCAGCCCGTCACGTCGAGCAGCAGGCACTCGGGCAGTTCCGCCTCTTCCAGGCCAACCACCGGGCTGAACTGCTGACACCAGACCGCAAGCCGGACGAGGGCAGCGCGGCAGGCGGCCGCATCGAGCGGCGTGAAGCAAGCGTGCTCGTCGAGCAGGGCCCGTGCCTCGGCGAGGGGCAGCCCGGGACGAACGCCGCGCGCGAGGGCACGATCGCAAGCGCAGGCCACGCTGCCCCCGCCGCGGCCCGGCACGAACAGGACCAGGGCGCTGCCCCGATTCGATGTTGGATGTTGGATGTTGGATGTTGGATGTTCGTTTGCAGGCATCGTGTCCGATCGTTCCAACATCGAACATCCAACATCGAACATCCAACGTCGAACGTGGTTATCCTCGCTTTGCGTGCCGCGCAGGTGCTGCAGGGGCCAGCGGGGCAGCCAGATGCACAGGATCCGTTTCATGATCGGTTTCCAGTTCCACCGTGCCGCCGCTGGCTCCACCGCGGCAGGCCACGACCTCGACATGCCAGCGCCGCACCGGCGCGGCCAACGTGGGCAAAGGGCAGACCAGCAAGCGGACATCGGCCCAGCTGGGCAAGGCACGCACCCGGGCCGGGCGAACGAGCATGCCCAGTCCGCCGCCCGTCTCGGCCGCCAGCTGCAGCCGGCGCAGCACACGCTCGTCGGCACGATCCAGCCAGCACAAGGTCAGGGCCACGCCGCGGCAACGCAGCGCCTGCTCCCGGGCCCTGAGCGCATCGCCATGATGGGCGGGCCGCTCCAACCCCAGCTGCTCGAGAGTGTGGCCCGCCCGCAGTCAAGCGGGCGGATAGAAGCAAGCGGATTCGTCGATGACGACCAGGGTGCCGTCTCCCAGCCCGGCGTGAGCACATTGCAGGGCCAGCGTGCCCGCGCCGCTGCCCGGGCCCGGGCACAGCCATTCGACCAGGCTGCCCGCTTGCCAGCCCCCGGCCGGCAAGATGGCATCGAAGGCAGGCAGCCCGGTCGTGAATGCCTGGCCGCCGGTCGTCCGCCGCTGGCTCTCTTCCAGCCGGCGCAATTCCTGACGCAGTTCGGAAACCACCAGCGCGCGTGACGAGGTGGGTTCCGGCGACGCACTCCGAGGCACAGGTTCAGAACCTGCCCCGGGCGCGTGCGGATCCATTGGCGGCATGATCCGTCCCTCCTTCATCCGTGAAAGACAACCGTTCCGTCGTGGGCCTCGCGCGGGCGGGTCGGCG
>JBFWSD010000887.1:0-3875 GCA_050248575.1 Gemmataceae bacterium | reverse complement strand
AGGTCCCACGGCCAGGGCCGCGAACTACGGCCCCCGCGCACTGCGCACACGAGCGCCAGGAACGCGTAGGGCATGGCCACTCCTTCCGACAGCGTCAGGCTGATCCACACTTCGTTGCGGAAGGGAACCCAGAATGCCAGGGCGGCCGTGATCCAGGCTGCGTGGCGCGGCACGCCCAGTTCACGCAGCAACCACAGAAACATGGCTATGGCCAGCATGAGCCACAGCAAGCGTCCGGCCCGCCAGCGCACCGCACTGGCGCCGAAGAGCTCGGCCTCGATTTCCCAGTGCGTCCACAAGACGGGCCGAAACGGGCCAAGATCCTCGTAGTTTTCCACCACCTTGGCCCAGCCCAGTTGCAGGCGTTCGCCCAATGATGAAGCCGGCGTTGGATAAACCAGGTTGCCGTCGTCGATGAAATCAAAACGCGTCCCCAGCGTGCCCACGTACAGACTGGCCAGCAAAACGGCGCCGAGAAAGACCCAGGTAAGTGGGCGCATGGCGGTCTCCGCTCAGGGAACAATGGATTTTTGGGAAGCGAGGCGAGGGCTATAGCGTGCGCCCGCGTCCAGGTCAAGCGCACCCGCGCGTGTGTCAAGCTGGGTCGGGGCTGCGCCGGCCTGGTTGATGCCGCTTGGCCGTCTTTCCGCCAGCCGCTATAATCCCCGGGTGTCCACCCTTCACACTCGAGACATCCTCATGGACGACGCATCCCTGGATAGCGCTGTACCCAAGTACAAGCGAGTGGTGCTCAAGCTGTCGGGAGACGGCTTCGGCCATCCCGGCAAGGGGGGAATCAGCATCGATGAGACCCTGCGCGTGGCCCGGCAAGCCCAGCGTGTAGTGCGCATGGGGGTGCAACTGGCCATCGTGGTGGGGGGCGGCAATATCCTGCGCGGCGCCCAGTTTTCCGCGGGCGGCGCGGTCATCAAGGAGGCGACCGCGCATTACATGGGCATGCTCGCCACGGTCATCAATGGCCTGGCCCTCCAGGAAGCCCTGGAAAGCCTGAACTGCGAGACCCGGCTGCAAACTGCGATCCGCATGGAAACGGTGGCCGAGCCCTATATTCGCCGCCGCGCCGAACGGCACCTCGAGAAGGGCCGCATCGTCATCCTCGCGGGCGGCACGGGCAACCCGTTTGTGACGACAGATACCGCGGCGGCCCTCCGTTCGTGCGAGCTGAGTGCCAACGTGCTCCTGAAAGCCACGCGCGTCGACGGCGTCTACAGCGAGGATCCCGAGACCAACCCGCACGCGGTCCGCTATGAGAAGTTGACCTACGCTCAGGTTTTGCGAGATAATTTGAGAGTGATGGACATGGCGGCCATCAGCCTGTGCCGCGAGCACAAGTTGCCGATCCTCGTCTTCAACTTCAAACGTGAAGGCAACATCCAGCGGGCCATTGCGGGCCATGCCATCGGCACGCTCGTGAGCGATACCGACTAGAGGGATGCGGGAGCGAGAAGCCCGGCTTGTTGAAATCGCGGGCGACTCCATGGCGACAGATGCGAGAAGCCGGGCTTCTTGCCCGACATCTCACGATACAGACTCTAACCGGCGAGTGGATCATGACCAGCGACGAAATCCTTTTTGACGCCGAAGAACGCATGGAGAAGGCGGTCAACGTGCTCCGCGACGAGCTGCGCGGCCTGCGCACGGGGCGGGCCAACGCCGGCCTGGTCGACAGCGTGCGCGTCGAGTACTACGGCTCGCCGACGCCGATCAAGCAGCTGGCCCAGGTCAATTGCCCCGATCCGCAATCGATCCTCATCCGCCCGTTCGATCCGGGCAGCCTCAAGGAAATCGAGAAAGCGATCCGTTCGAGCGACCTGGGCCTCGCGCCCAACAACGACGGCAAGATGATCCGCCTGACCGTGCCGCCGATGAGCGGCGAGCAGCGCAACAAGATGGCCACGCGCATCAAGAAGCTGGCGGAGGAGGCCAAGGTCGCGGCCCGCAATATCCGCCGCGACGCCAACAAGCACTTCGACACCGCCGAGAAGAACAAGGAAATGACCGAGGACGACCGCGACAAGGGCAAGGAAGAAGTGCAGAAGCTCCTCAAGACCTACGAGGACCGCATCACCGAGGTGACCGACAAGAAGATCGCGGAGGTGATGGAACAGTAGGTCGAGGGAGGTGCCCGATGCCGTCGCCGTTTCCAGGGATGAACCCATACCTCGAACAGCCCGATGTGTGGCGCGACTTTCATCAGGCTTTCATCACAGCAATTCGTAACGCGCTGATACCGCAGATCCGGCCCACACACCTGCTGGTGGAGATCGACTTGTTGTGCGGCGGCCAGCGCATGCCGGTAAAGGCGCTACCCTCCTGTGCCTATGTCATCATGGTAAGCCGGAGTTATGACCGGCCGCGTGTCGAGTTGTGGCCGCTTGCGGTTCGCGATCCCTTGCCGCTGATTCCAGTACCTCTTCGAATGAGCGATCAAGACGCCACCGTCGAGCCAGGACGGCTGCTGCAGTTTGACGCGGCGGGCTACGAGGATTACATCTACGGCAGCAATCCGCAGCCTGCCCTGGCCACGGAAGATGCCGCTTGGGCCAGGGGATTGGTCAAGGATAGTTTGCAATCATGACCGACATCGAAAAACGCTACCGACCTCTGCTGGAAGCCATTGCCTTTGCGGCCCGGGCTCATCACGGGCAACTCCGCAAGGATGGCCGCACGCCTTATCACAGTCATGTCTTTCGTGTCTGCCTGGTGGCCCGCGAGGTGTTCGGCATCGAGGATCCTGCCACGCTGACAGCGGCGGCCTTGCACGACACGCTCGAGGACACAACCACCGATCACGACGACCTCACCGAGACGTTCGGCCCGGATGTGGCCGACTGGGTGGCCGCGCTTTCGAAAGACAAGCGGCTGCCCGAGGAGGAACGGGAGAAGGTCTACATCGAGCAGTTGCAAGCGGCGCCCTGGCAGGTCAAGGTCTGCAAGCTGGCCGACATCTTCGATAATCTCATGGATTCGGTAAACCTGCCGCCCGAGAAGCAGTCCCGTACCCTTCGCAACTCTCGCCGATACCTGGATGCGCTCAAGAAAGATCTGCCCGGCGCGGCGCGGCGGGCCTGGGAGATCGTCGCGCGTCTTCACGACGACATGCAGAAGCCAGCAGGGCGCGGCAAGCGCAAATAAAGAACCCGCGACAGGCGGCTGGGATCCCGTCGCGGGCTCCTGACTGTTTCTGCTGTGGACTTCAATCAGCGATCCTTGACGAATTGCTGGAAGTGCTCGGCGACGTTGCCCGTCTTGGCGTCCCCCTTGTGGATGAAGACGCCGTAGCGGAAATGGGCGTCTTTGCCCTTGGGGATCTGGAACAGTTCGGGCTGGCCCTTGGTGGCCGGGAACGACTTGCGGCCGAAGGCGTTGGCCGCGAGGAGTCCGTAGCCGCGCACGTGCCAGGCAGCGGGCGACGGGTTCTTCGGATCGTCGAAGACCGCCACGCCCACTTCCTTGCCGTCCACCTTGCCGGAGTAATCGCACCAGGCCGCGTGCTGCCCCCAGCAGGCGGGCTCGCCGGTCTTGCCATGAGCGTTGGTGATGGTGCCGTTGCCCTTGCTGGTGCGCAGCTGATCGTTGACGCGAACGCCGAAGGAACCCTCCTTGGTGTCGCCGAAGACGATGTCGCCGCCGGTGGCCTGCAAGTCGCAATCGAAGACGAGGAGGCGGCTGCCGTCGTCGAAGGCGTATAGGTGCAGGGTGCGGGTTTCGTCGAAGAGCTTCTTGTCCCCCTTTTTCCATTCGTTCTTGGTGACGATGGAGGCGTGATTCTTGTCGATCTTGGGCTCACCCACGGAAGTGCAGGTGATGACGCCGTGGCCCGGCGCCTCGGACCAGAAGTCGGCCTTGGTGCC
>JBFWSD010000886.1:0-3876 GCA_050248575.1 Gemmataceae bacterium | reverse complement strand
AACGCCATCAAGCACGGCAACCAGCTCTGCCCGGAAAAGTGCGTACACATTTCCTATCACGTGGCCTGCGAGCGTTGCGACATCCAGATCGAGGATGAGGGCAACGGCTTCGATCCGGCCGAGTTGCCCGACCCGACCGATCCCGAGAACCTCGAGCGGCCCTGCGGCCGGGGCGTCTTCATGATGCGTCACTTCATGACGCACGTGGAGCACAATGCACGGGGCAACGCTGTCCGCATGCTCAAGCTGCGCGAACTCGACTGACCGGGCGTCCTTGCTGCAGGAGGCGGCCATGGGGACAGTCTGCGGTTCTGGTCCTGGGCGTGCCCCTGGATGACAGCTATTCGCGCAACGAACTGGCCCGGTTGCAGGGCGCTGGCTCTTGACAGAAACCAGCTGGCGCCAGCCGATGCCCGGCTTCTCTGGCGAGTTCCTCAGCATCTCCGGCAAGAATGTCAGTGTCGTGACGGCAGACCGTCGCGTGCCCGGTTCCATCAAAATCGACGAAACCACTTGCCCGGGTCGGCTCACACTTCACCTCCATGATTCCCGCTTTCCCAAGGTCCTCATCCAGCACGGCGTTTACGAAGTGAGGGGGGACTGCCTCAGGATTGCATTCGTGGGGCGTGACGAGCATCCCACCGAAGTCTCTGCGGATGCTGGTTCGCTCTCGATCTACGTACGGACGAGAGAGTAGGGGCCTACGACCTGGGGGCGACCTGGCGCAGATCTTGCAGCATGCACTCGCGCCACCATGCGGCGGCATGAGCCAGTGACCAGCGGCCCGCCACCGAGCAGCTGGCCAGGGCCCGTTCCAGGCTTTCGGCATCCTGATAACGCTCGGCTGGATTCTTGGCCAGGCAACGCACGACGATACTGTTGAGATCGGGGGGAACCGGCGTGAGGCGGCCCGGGGCCACCACTTCCTCGGTGAGATGTGCTTTCAGCAGTTCCTTGGGAGTGTTGTGAGTGAAAGGGGGGTGGCCCGTGAGCAGGAAATAGGCGACGGCCCCCAGGCTGTAAAGATCGGAGCGGCCATCCAGTGGCTCGCCGCTGATCTGTTCGGGGGGCATGTAGGCAGGGGTGCCGACGAAGGCGCCTTCGCGCGTCAACGGTTGCGTCTCATCGAGTACGACGCGGTGCTGGACGAGGCCAAAGTCGACGAGCTTGACGACGTCGAAGATGCGGCCCCGTTCGCAAACGATGATGTTGCTTGGCTTGATGTCGCGATGGACCAGCCCGGCGGTGTGTGCCTCGCGCAGCCCCCAGCAGGCCTGGCGGAGCAAGTGCACGACCCGTTCGGGCGGCAAGCTGCCCGAGCGGCGCACGACCTGCAGCAAGTCAAAGCCGGGCAGGTACTCCATCACGTAATAGAAGCTGCCGTCGCTTGCCAAACCGAAATCGTAGACCTGCACAATGCTCCAGTGGGTAAGACTGGCGAGCGTGCGCACTTCGCGTTCGAAACGGCCCAGGTGGACAGGGTCGCTGGCCTTCTCGGCGCGAATGACCTTGATGGCGCACGGGCGATCGAGCAGGAGATGCTCGGCGAGAAAAACTTCGCCCATGCCCCCTTTGCCGAGCGGGCGGATGAGGCGATACTGGCCGAACTCGCGGGCCGCCTCTGCCTCGCTGCGCGCCTTCTCGATCCGGTTCACGCCCCAGACCGTGAGCACGCCTGCCACCACCAGCCAGATGGACATCTCGACCAGGGAATGGAAGAGATGACGCAGCGGCGGACTCTGCAAGACCGCGAAGTGGAGCGTGATCAGCACCGGAATGATCACCATGATGCACACCACCTGGGCGCAGCGTTGCCAGCGGTTGGGGATGAAGGTGCCGTAAACAAGAATCAGCAGCACCCAGGGGAGCGCGAGACTGTCGCCCAGGATCTCCAGCAGCCTGGCTTGTTGGAGGTTGTTGGCCGGCTCGACCAGCTCAGGCGTATCGAGACAGTAGAACTGATCGAGACTGGAATAAAGAATGGCGACTGCAAAAATGGTGAACTCGATGCCGCGCAAGCTGCGGGTGCTCAGGTTCTTGACAAGCAGCAGCAACAGGGCCACCGGCACCATCACCGCCAGGTTGGCTGCCTGCAAACGGACGTCGAACAGGTTGAAATCGTCGTCGAGAATATCCCAGACGAACCAGGCCATGCCGCACAAGGTGAAGGCGCAGGCAATCCACAGCAAGCGATGTCGCAACAGCGTGCTGTCGACCGTATCGCCGCCGCTGCTCGTCATGGTTGGAGCTTCGACGAGATCAACGCGGTCGCGGCTGCGCTTGCGCACGAGATGGAGGTCGATGCGGCTGCGCAGGTCGGGCAAGAGTTCGGGTTGATGTTCGCAGAGCCACTCGGGGAGCACGACCCGGCCGCTCTCGTGCAGCTCGCGCCATTGCTCGAACAGTTGGTCGACGGTGATGTGCGCCATGTGGCTGTTGGGCGGCGTCGCCGAACTTTCCCTCAGGATACACGAGATTTTAATAAATAATTAATCTAATAATTATATAAAATCCCCAGCGCCACTGAGAACCGGCACCCCTGCTTGCGGAGATTGCTGATGCCTGACAGGCCGCTGCTTGTTCATATCCCCTCTCTCGGCAAGGACTTGCTGTTTCCGGTTTCCTTCGAATGCCACGAAGAACTGTCCGCGCCTTTCCGCATCCAGCTTCATCTTGTCGGGGCTCTTGATACGGAAATTCCCTTCGAGAAGCTACTGGGCTGCCCGCTCGGAGTCGAACTTCAGCACGGCGGCGTCACGCGCTTCTTCCACGGCGTCGTTGAAGAGTTCAGCGAAGGGGAACGCGACCAGCGGCAGGTACACTATTTTGCCACCGTGGTGCCCAGGTTGAGTCTGCTTCGCTTGCGCGTGCGTTCCCGCATCTTCCAGTGGCAGAACGTGAAGGACATTCTCGAAACCGTGCTGGCGGATCTCAATCCCGATTTGCGCCAGCTCGGCAACTATCCGGCCCGCCAGTACTGCGTGCAATACCAGGAGAGTGACTTTGCCTTTGCCAGCCGCCTCATGGAGGAAGAGGGCATTTACTATTTCTTCGAGCACGAGCAAAACGATCACCGCCTGGTGCTGGTCGACGCGAAGACATCGAATCGCAACTTGCCCGAGCAGGCGCGGGTGCGTTTCGATCGGACGGCGTCGGCGGGCAGCCACGAACTGGTCGTTTCCAGCTGGCGGAAGACGCAGCGCGTGGTCTGCCCGAAGCGAGTGGTGCGCGACTACACGTTCTTGAAGGCAGAGAAGCCACTCGAAGGGGCCCGGCCGATTGTCGATCAGGTTGCCTGCGGCCAGGCGCAGCACCAGCTCAAGGCGGCCAACACGCAGACGCTGGAAGCGTGCGATTTTCCGGAGTTCGCCAAGTACTTCGACACCATCGATCTGGGGGGCGGCGAGAACAAGACGGGTGATTTCAGCGGCATTTACCAGGCCAAGGACGACCGCGCCGAATTGCGCGCCGAGGAGGAAGCGAGCCGCGCTCTGCACATCGCCGGGAGCGGCAACTGCCCGCATTTCCTGCCCGGTTACCTGTTCTCCTTGCAAGGGCACCCACACGCGGACGACAGCTATTTGCTCACCAGCGTGATTCATCGCGGCACCGACCAGGCGCGCGTCACGAGCGAGGCGGCCGCATCTTTCCAGTACACGTGCAAGTTCGAGTGTCTGCCGGGCAGCCTGCAATATCGGCCTGCCCGGCACACACCCAGTCCCTGTGTGCGCGGGCTGCAGACCGCCCTGGTGGTCACTGGCGGCTCCGAGGTCAGTATCGACAAGCACGCGCGTGTGAAGGTCAAGTTTCACTGGGACCTCAGCGAGACCAGCGAACTGAACAGTTCCAGCAGGATCCGTGTCGGGCAGTTCTGGG
>JBFWSD010000885.1:0-3877 GCA_050248575.1 Gemmataceae bacterium | reverse complement strand
AAATATCACAGCTCGCCGAAGTGGAAGTCACTTCATGCGTGGTGTACGCCGCCAGCGCGGGCTCCATGGCTAAGAGGCGTCCCTCAACTTTGTTGAGCATCCGGCGATGTTCCTCGACGAAAGCAAACTGTTCAAGCAGAACGTCAGGTGGTTGCCCTTCAAGCCACGCAACGACTGCACAGATAACTGCTGCCCGATCAAACGTCCTGCCCCAGAGAGAGGTGGCTGGTTTGTTGTCGAACCGGGCAAGGAACTGGGGACCAGGAACATCGAAGCAATAGATGGTCGTAGACCGCGGACCTCGTGCGACTTCGCAATACGAGTTGACACCCATCAGGATGAGAGAAACGTTGGTCCCAGCAAGTCGTGCCGCCACTTCCTGGTTGAGTTGATCATGCAGGTCACTCGCGTAGCCCTCCTGGGGATACCTCTCCCGGTCGGGTCTAGGTTTGTCCTGGCTCATGGTTGACTCACGCCTGCAGGCGCCTCATTCTTTCCCCAGCAGCAAATGCCGGGTCGCCCTGGGCGTTGCCACCCAGGGCTCCCGCAGATCCGTACGTGCCCAATTAAGGCATACGGCTCGTCGAGCTACGGATTCACTGCGTGATGTACACCGAGTGAACCAGCCGTGGCAGCGGAAGCGGATAACGCTGCAGCAGCACGGTAAACCAGTTCCACGACAGTGAACTGCCCCGCTTCCGACGGGACAGCCAGCGTCGCCAGACGCGTTCCACGGGATCACGGAGCCGCCGCAGCATTCGGCCATTGCCGGTGATGCCGTAGTAGGCGTAGTGACCGCGAAGCTTCTGACTCAGGATACGGTGCTGGTCCTTGATCGGCAGGTGGCGATTACATCGACACCACTGAGCGATCTTCTTGATCGCCCGGCTAAAACGGCTCGACATGGTCTTTCGCTGAATCACCCAGTTGCCCCCATCATCTTTCTTCGGAGGCGCGCTGCGACAGACATGGACCAGCTCCTTGTTCCTGTCGATCATGTCCTTCACCGCGGCCTCGTCACCATTCCTGATAGCTCGAAACAGCGCTGTGACGTCTTTTTTCGTCATGGTCGTTCACCGAGATTGGCGACACTCGGACCGTTTCCGGCTCAATGCTTGAAGACGCGCACATCGAGCTGTTCCCCCCAGCATTTGATGGTGTCAACGGTGGCCAGCTCATCGTCCACAACACTGAAGAAGATGTTGTCCTCGTACAGCGTGCCGCAGATTTCCGTTTCATCCACGGTCTTCCAGCGGAAGTCGAAGCATTTGCCGCGTGCCGCCATCTCTTCGTGCGACTGGATCATGTGCGGCGTCCAGCGCATCCGGCGGCCCGCCGCGATCAGCGGGCCGAAATCCTTGGGTTCAACCACTGCATCAGGAAGCTCAAGAATGAGTTCCAAGGCGGCCTGGTATGGAAAAGGACTGTCATCAGTCTTCGGTATCAGGCGATAAGCAGGCATGACAACCTCTTGGGGTGTATATCATATCCGTAGCGAGAATCACTGGTTGTGCGCGGGTACCTGTACTTTCCTGGGCGGCGACCGCATTGGTCCTGGACCCTGACTACGTACGCGGCGACATCATGCGCTAAAGCGTCACTGTTGCTGTCACTGATACTGTCACTTGTCCTGCTGTTTCGGAATAGTTCCCCCCGACCACTTCTCTCAGCTGTTGCTCGTTCAGATTGCCGGCAGCGTGCTGACGTTCGACTTCTTTCTTGATGGCAGCCTGGTAGTCCTCAGCCGTGAATACGAATCCGGCTTCGGCAGCAATCTGGACGACCGCAGCCAGCAGCGCCTCACGTCCCTTGGCCGTGATTGCTTTCAGCTTGGCCTGTAGCGGTGCGTCAGAACGGACCTTCTGCAAGAAGTCGTGAGCGGATCGAGTGGACATGGCAAGCTCCTTGCTGGCAATTGAAACTGCGCCAACGCTTGGCGAAAATCGCCCAGCTGCCCCGGGATGGAAGCAGAGAGCGTGGACGTACTGGATCACTAAGACCGTGTCCAGAATAGCAGCGAGCTGTGACGAATCAGTCCGAGAATCGCTCGCGTTCCGAGGTGCGCCATCTTGACTCTTGAGGCCATAGAGCAGATCGGCGGCCTCTTGCCAGCATTCGGCCGGCTTACTCCCAGATCCCCAGATACCAGTTCTTTTTCCCCCGCCGGAAGGCGGCCAGCCGTCCCTCCAGCAGGGAAGCCGCAGTGAATGTGTCCTCGGTCCGCAACGCCACACCGTTGAGGGACACCGCCCCGGCGGCCAGCAACTCCCGCGCCTCCCGCTTACTCGTGCACACGCCGGTCGTGACCAGAACATCGGCCAGCGGTCGGGGGCCGTCTCGGAGTTCGGTCAAGGAGTGAGTAGTCGTCGGCACCCCGCGGAGGGCCTCCAGGAGCACCGACACCGGGAGGACGGCAATGTCACCAGCGAACAGGCGGTCCGCCGCCTCTTCCGCCTCCCGGGCGGCGGCCGGGCCGTGCACCAGCGCGGTCACCTCTCGGGCCAAGGCCCGCTGGGCCCCCCGCCTGCCGGGGTCCGCCTGGTGCTCCCGCTCCAGCTGGGAGGCATCCTCGAGCGGGAGGAAGGTGAATAGCCGGAGGTATCGGCCCGCCTCCGCGTCGGTCGTGTTGACGAAGAACTGGTACAGGGCGAACGGACTCGTCCGGTCGGCCGTCAGCCACACCGCGCCTGCCTCCGACTTCCCGAACTTGCCGCCGTCCGCCTTGGTCACCAGCGGGCACGTCAGTCCGTACACACTACGCGACTGTAACCGGCGGGCCAGGTCCACGCCGGACACGATGTTCCCCCACTGATCCGACCCGCCGACCTGGACGGTCACGCCGCGGGCCTCGGCCAGATGGTGGAAGTCCCACGCCTGAAGCAGGGCGTAGGAGAACTCCGTGTACGAGATGCCCTGCTCGCGGGTAAGACGGTCGCGGACGGAGTCCCGCCGGATCATCTCGTTGACCGAGAAGTGCTTCTCGATGTCCCGCAGGGCGCCCAGGAACGAAAGGCTGGACAACCACTCGCTGTTGTCCAGGAAGACTACAGCGTTTGGGGACTCGGGGCGGCAGTCCAGGACGGCCTCGAACACGCGCCGCTGGCCGGCCAGGTTGGCTGCCACGGTGCCGGAGTCGAGGAGTTGCCGCTCGGCCGACTTGCCGGACGGGTCGCCGATCAACCCGGTGGCCCCGCCGAGGACGACGACCGGCGTGTGGCCGCGGCGCTGGAAGTGGGCCAGAATAAGGAGGGGCGCCAAGTTCCCGAGGGTCAGGGATGGGGCGGTCGGATCGAACCCGCAGTAGACTCGGCGTGGCTCTCGCAGGTGCTCCCGGAGGCCGTCGAGATCCGTCGCCTGGTAGACCAGGCCGCGAGACTCCAACTCAGCCAACACTTCCATCAACGACTCCCGATCTCCCAGGCCTCCGTTGGCCGAACGACACGGTTCACTTGCCGGGCCGCCTGCAAGGACGTTGTGTCGTGAAAACCGTAATGGCGGCCCGGTCAAGTGCAACCGCTGGTTCGCGGCTACTCTTCAGCCGATAACTCTTGAAGTATGGATTCGGCTTCCTCCGCGATGCCGGAATTCGAGTGAGTCCGAAACGCTTTGAACCGCTCCGCCTCGTTTAGCAATTGCGTCCTCAAGGCGATCACCCATTCGGCATCGGGCTGAGGCTCGCGGCCCAAGGCCTTTTGAAAGTCCACATAGCGCTTTCGACTCACGCCTTTTGCGAACCCAAGAATGATGTCAAGGATTTCATACACCAACGACTCGTCGCCGACCTGCATCACTTCCAAGATAAACGGAAGGGCGGGCAGGGCCGCAGTCCCAACCTGCACATGTTGGTGACACAATCCGCACCACAACTCGTGGCTCG
>JBFWSD010000884.1:0-3881 GCA_050248575.1 Gemmataceae bacterium | reverse complement strand
GCTCGCCGGGGATCAGGTCGATGGCGCGCGGGCGGCCCGCGGGATCGTGATTGGTGCACAGGTAGCCCGGCGGCTTGTTGACCAGCCAGTAGCTCAGCCGCTGCGTTTGAATCGGCTTGCCGTCGACGGAGACCTGATGTTCGGGGGCGACGCGCACGCCCAGATCGCGGACGACCTGGCCGTTGATCGAGACGCGGCCGGCCGCGATCAGCTGATCGCATTTGCGCCGCGAGCCGATCCCCGCGTGGGCCAGGTACTTGTTCAATCGGTCCATGCAGTCATTGTATCGAGAGTTGTCAGTGAGGGATGCCGGGCGGGCCCTGACGCGGCCCCTGGCCCGGTCCTTCCGGGGCAGGAACGCCGGCCCGCGCGATTTTCAGCTTCACGATCCGCCAGTCGGGAGTGGTTTCGGGCTGCAACGGGATGTCGCTTTCGAGGAAGATGCGGCCCGCGCACAGATAAGCGGGCTGGAAAGCAAACTGCGCTTGCTTGCTCAGCTCGACGTCGAACCAGACTTCCAGCCGCCCGTCGGGCAGCACGCGGTAGCCACTCCCTTCGCTGAGGCGCGCCCGCAGCTGCGACTCGACATCCAGCAAGCTGGCCAGATCGTCCCGCACCTCCTGGCGCAGCTTCTCATCGACGCGCAGCTTTTCCTGGTCGAGGAAGTTCTTGGCCGAAAACGTGTGAAAGCCGGGCAGGAACCGGGCCAGGCTCAGGCGGGCATTGGCGCTCACCGCCAGGTTGCTGCCCACGGCCGCCGGGCCCATGGGCAGGTTGCCGGCCACCTGCGCCATGAAGTCCGACACCGCCGCCGCTTCGAAGGCGCGGTCGATCTTCTGGCGCTCGCCGCTTGGCTGGGTGAACAGGAAGACGATCGGCACGTTGCCCCGACTGCGCTCGTTGAACCAGGCGGTGGCAAACTGGCGCGCGCGCACTTGCCAGCTACGAATCTCGCGGCCCCGCGCCGACAGCGTGCGCTGCTCCACTCTCGTCTCGGGCTCGGCAATCCGCCAGGTCCGCTGCGCTCCCAGATCGCTGCGGTAGGCGGTGACCTGGAGGTCGAAATCGCCTTCGGGCGTGGTCACGCGATAAACCTGAACGACCCTGTAGCCGTTCTGGAAATCCCAGGTGCGAACGCCGAGGTTGGTAATCGTCGAGTCGGCATCGGTCGCGCGCAGCAACTGCACGATTTCGCCGTCCTGAAAGCTGGTGAGCGGCCCCTTGCCGCTGACGCTGGCCGAGCCGAAGCGGATCTCCATGGCTTCCTCGTCGCGCGGATTCTCGCGGCGCTGATCGAGGTCGAGGGTTTCGAGGAAGGCAGCGTTGACTTCGCCGTCACGGATCTTGCCGAACCACTCGCGGACGAAGTTGTCGGCTTGAATGGTGACGGCCTTGTAGGTGGGGAAGAGATAGCCCAGGTAGTAGCCCAGCCCGCAGAGCAGGCTGAGCCCCAGGGCCCAGCTGGCCAGCGAAGACCCGGAGCGGGTCCCCTCCGAGGCCCGGATCTGCCGCTGGGCCAGGAGTGCCAGCACGATGGCCAGCACGGGCACGAGCACCAGCCAGGTGGGCAGCAACATCGGCGTGCTGTTGAAGAACGCGACGCCGCCGAACATGAGCACGACGAGGGCAAACAGCCCGGCCACGATCAGGCTGGCCACCGCCAGCCCCGACACGGGCGCGTAGACCGAGGTGTCTCTCTCGAGCGTGGGCTGCGACATGACCGCCTCACAGATGTCGGTGAATCGAGTCGTCTGGCGCGTCGTTTGAAAAGCGTTACGTCCTTGACTGCCCTGCGCGCGGGGCGCGGAAAGTGATGCCGACTGTCAACTGCTTGCCTGCAGCCAGGCCACGATCCGCGTCTCGCCAAGGGGACGTGCAGTCAATCGTCGGCGCTGCCGGCATCGGAGATGTCGGTCAGCATGGCGCGGCGGGCCGCATCCCCACCGGCGCGCGGCCGCACTTCGCCCGAAGCATCCAGGAAGATCTTGTCTTGCAAGATTTCCTGAATCACGATCGACATCTTGTCGCTGGTGCGCAGGTCGACGAGCGGCCTGGCCCCCGAGTTGAGGGCTACCATCCGCTTCTGAATCAGCGTCGAGAGCTTGAAACGGCCCCCCACCTTGTTCACGATCTGTTCTTCCTTCAGTTCGTCAAGCATGCTTGGTCCTTTCGAAGACACGATGCAAGATCTCGAGGAAGCTGGCCAGTGCCGTCTCGAGATCGTCATTGATCAGCTGATGGTCATACTCGTCCGCGTGGCTGACTTCTTCCTTGGCCAGTTCCAGGCGGCGCTGGATGGCCGTCTCGGTTTCGGTGCCGCGCTTGCGGAGCCGCTCTTCATAGGCCTGCGGCGACGAGGCCCGCACGAAGACCGCCACCGCGTCGAGACATTTCTCGCGCACCTGGCGTAAGCCCTGCACGTCGATGTCGAGCAGCACCCCGGTCCCTTTCAGGCGGTGCGGTTCGACCTCGGCGGCCAGGGTGCCGTAGTAGTTGCCCACCACCTCGGCATGCTCCAGAAACGCGCCGCGCTTCAGCTCTTCGACGAAGCGGTCGCGGTTCCAGAAATAGTAGTCGACGCCGTCCTGTTCTCCCTTGCGCTGCGCGCGTGTCGTGACCGAGACCGAGAGCCGGAGGGGCAGTTCCCCCCGGGTCAGCGCCTGGCGAATCAGCGTCGATTTGCCGACTCCGCCCGGTCCGGACAGGATGATCAGCGGGCCCTTGGTCATGCGTCACTCGACGTTTTGCACCAGTTCGCGCATCTTCTCGAGCGTGGCCTTGATCTCGACTGCATGGCGGGAGATCTCGACGTCGCCCGCCTTGGAGCCGATGGTGTTGGCCTCGCGAAACATCTCCTGCGTGAGGAATTCGAGCTTGCGGCCCGGGCTCTCGGGCTCGTTCATGATCTCCTGGAACTGCTCGAGGTGGCTGGCGAGTCGCACCACCTCCTCGGCGATGTCGCTCCGTTCGGCGTAGATGGCCACTTCCTTGATCAAGTCACTACGGTCGATCTCGACATCGAGTTCGCCAAGCAAGGAGCGGATTCGGTCCAGAAGTCTATCTCTATAAGAAGTCGCCACTTGCGGCACGATGGCCCGGATCAGTTCCAGGCGGCGGGCAATCTCGTCGCGGAGTTGCAGGAACTCCTGCGCCATGGCCCGTCCTTCTTCCTGCCGCATTGACTGAAGTTTATCCAGCGCCGCCTCCAAAACCCGTTCGAGCACGGGCCAGTCCGCGGGGAGATCGACATCCTGGATCGCCGCCTCCGGCACAACGCCAGGCAAGGACAATGCTTGCGCTAGCAAGACTTGCTCCGCGCCGGGCCAGTTCAACTCTTGCACCAGCCCTTTCACTTGCTCCACGTAGCTCTTGAGGGCCACCCGGTTGATGCGATAGTCTTCGAGGGAATGCTGTCTCTCGCAGCGGACGTTGACCTGCACGGTGCCCCGGCGCACGCAGCGGCGAATGACTTTCTCGAACTCGGGCTCGAGGAGGTTGTAGGGCTCGGTGGCCCGCACGCTGACCTTGAGATGGCGGTTGTTGAGCGAACGCAGCTCGATGGCCACGTTGAGGCCCTCGCTCTGAAAGCGTGCTTCACCAAAACCGGTCATGCTGAGGAGCACGCGATGGCCTCGTGAGTCAGGAACAGGTGGTGGGCAGTCGGCAATAGCAAGAAGCCCGGCTTCTTGACCGCTCGTGGGCGTATCGAAAATGGCTGGGCTTCTTTGCCCGCCCCGTGCCTTCGCTACTGGCCGGGAAAAGCGCTGGTGCTGTCCGGCGGCCGCTGGGAACTTTCCTGGACGACGACCACGAAGAGCATGGTGAGGATGATCCAGGCGGCAGCCACGCCGATGGTGATGCGTGTGAACATGTCGCCGGCG
>JBFWSD010000883.1:0-3885 GCA_050248575.1 Gemmataceae bacterium | reverse complement strand
GCTGGTTCACGCTGCTCGACGATCTTCAGTTCAACGACCAGGGCATTCCCAAACTCGACGCGGGCGCCGTGTTGCAGCGGAACACGCGCTACTCCTGGGCCTATCTGTGCAAGCAGGTGAAGACGACGCCGCCTCCAGCCACCACGGCCCCCGACGGGATAGAGTTGACGGTGGTGGTCTATGATCGGCGTCCGGAATTGCCGGGCAGCACGGGCAGCCTGCCCAACGAGATCGTGCTCACGGGCAACTTCATCGCCGGCCAGAGCTACGTCGACGTCACTTACACCGCCGGCAACAAGCCCGCCGTGAACAAGGGGACCTGGATCCTTGACGCCACCGCCAACGGCACCGTGAAAAACGGCTACTTCTACCGCGTGGCCAGCGCCGAGGATGGCCCGACCGCGAACTCGCTCCGGCTGGCGCTCACCCAGCCCGTCCGCGATTCCTCAGGCGTCAATGGCGTTTGCGTCGTCATGCAGAACGTGGCCGAAGTCTTCGAAAAAGGGATTCGCAAGTGAACAGTGGCCCGCGGCCAGCTGTCCGTGGTCAGTCGCGCAGGGCACTCGTGGGAGAACTCAACATGGTCACCAATCATTGCAACGGCTCACGGGCCACGCAGCACCGACCACGCATCGCGTTCACCATCACCGAAATGCTCGTCTCGGTGGCGGTCATCATGCTGATCATGGCGATCGTTTCCGAGGCGTTCGTGGCGGGCATGGAATCGTTCCGTCAGTTCAAAGCGATCGGCGATCTGGATCAGCGGCTGCGCACGGCCAGCATCGTGCTGCGGCGCGACTTGCAAGCCGACCACTTCAATGCGCCGCCGGCGCGGCTGAGCAGTTTCGCCACGCCCCCTCCGCAGGGCTATTTCTACATCGACAGCGGCACCGCCACCCAGACCGGCGAAGGTAGCGACGCCGATAGCGTTCCTTCCTTCCGGGGCAACGGCGCGGTGCTGGCCTTCACCGTCAACTGGTCGAAGGGTGGCGGCGCCGAGGAAGATCCGCATCTCATGCGGCTCGAGAATTACCTGTCGGCCAATGTGCCCGCGGGTTCGCCGCTGGCTGGCCTGTCGCCTGCCCAGTTCCAGGACGGCAGCAATTTCTTGTCGCAGTCGGCGGAAGTCGCCTACTTCCTGACTTCTTCCGGCCGTACTACTCCGGGCGGCACTCCCTTGTTCCGGCTCCATCGCCGGCAGCGGTTGTTGCTCACTCCCAGCGATGCCACCAGCGCGAACGGCGCTGGCGTCAATCCGGGCGATCTTGCGAAGTACTACGACGTGGCGGTCAGGAACGAGAGCGGCGCGCTTCACTTCCACACGCTGACCGACGTGGCCACTTCGGGCGAACGAACACTCGCCCCGAGTCCGGCAGCCCTCACCGGTTCCGAGGAAGGCACCGATATCATCCTTTATGACGTGATCTCCTTCACTGTGCGTGTCTTCCCCGACCAGGCGGGCATCACCGATTTTCAAAACGTCACGGCCTTCGACAGCGCCACTGCCCCTTACAACATCAAGGCCATCGAGATTACCCTGCGCGTCTGGGACGTGAAGACCAGCACGACGCGGCAGATTACCGTCGTCCAGGATATGTAACTTCGTCACTGACTACTGCCACTGGCAACTGACATCGAACGTGTGCCCCTGGGGAGAAAGAAAAATGAAAACCAGCCAAGGCCGCCGCGGCGTCGTGTTGATCGTGGTGCTGGCGTTATTGACCCTGTTCGCCGTGGTAGGCGTCACGTTCGTGCTGTACGCCCAGTTGCAGGCGGACCAGGCGCGCATCTTCCGGGAGGCGCAGACGAAGCGGCTGTCGGCCGGGCCGGCGGCCTCACCGGAACTCTTGCTGGCCGAATTCCTCCGGCAGCTCATCTATGATCTGCCCGACGACAACGTGGGGGCCAAGTCGGCCCTGCGCGGGCACAGTCTGGCCCGCACCATGTACGGCGCGCAAGGGCCTTTCCCCAATAACAACAACATCCGCGCTTTCAACGGCGTGGGCCGCATCCGCTTCAATATCACCGGAGGGGTCTTTGCCGGCCGCCAGAACTACGACCTGATCAACTACACCTACTTCGATAACAGCTACACCCTCGGCAACGAACGCCGCGACCCGGAATACCCGTACGGTTCGGCCAACTATGTCGGCATCAACGGTTCCTACACCTATCCGGACAACACCAACGTGTTCCTGGCGGCGGTCAACGCCAACGGCGATGTGCTGGTGCCCTCGTATCATCGGCCCGCCGTGTTCAATCCGAGTTCGGGCCTCAACGACCAGACCAACCCGAACTGGACGAACGATGTTGGCAAGTACATGATCTTGCGGCCCCGCCCGGTGGACATGAGCGCGAACTTCCCCTATCCCACCGATCTGAAGGGGGACGTGAAGAACCTGGTGGGCGCGCCGGGCGGCAATGACAGCGTCTGGCTCAATCTGGGCGCGCCGGTCATGACCTTGCCCGATGGCCGCAAGGTGGTGCCTCTGTTCGCCCCGCTGGTCACCGATCTCGACAATCGCATCAATATCAACATCGCGGGCAACCTTGTCGGCAATCCCACCCATGGCAGCAACCAGGGCTGGGGACCGTGGGAAGTCAACCCTGGCAAGGTCCTCAAGCAAGGCGGGGCGGAATGGCAGACGATCCTGCTCGGCAACGGCACCATCGCGGGCCGCTATGGCCCCGACGCCAAGCCGGGCACCAACGGCACCCAGGCCAGCCCCGGCACTTCGCCCCGCTTTTATGGCCAGGTGGATTTCGATTCCTGGGATGAGATCGGCGGGGGCGGCAACAGCCAGGCCTTCCAGATGCCCAGCACCTCGACCTTCTCTTCTTTCCCGACCTACCCGAGCAGCCCGGGCGGTTGGGGCAATGGCTCCAATGCCGAACGCACGAATCACCCGCTGCTCTACAACATCTTCGATCCCAAGGGGGGCACCAGCCTCAACAACGACGACAAGGTCTTCGACGATTCGAACATGATGGCCCTCTTGCGTGACACGTCGACCACCAACGACGTGAAAACCAGCGAGCTGGGGCAGCTGTGCCCGACGAACTTTGACAATCTGGTCGCTGATCCGACGGGCCGCATCCGCCGCCTGGTGACCACGCGCAGCTTCGACGTGGATCAGCCCGGCCTCACGCCGCACATTCTCACTCCGACGTCGCAGCCTTACGCGCTGGCGAGCCTGTTCCCGACCGGCAACGCCGCGCCGTTCCCCTCCACCTACCAGGCTCCCGCGGGCACGTTCACCGAGTTCGGCGCCGACTGGCGCTACAACGGCGGCTTCTTCGATACCGCCAATACCGTGCAAAGGCCGACCACGCGGCTCGATCTGAATCAGTCGCTGCCCGACTACCCGGCCCCCGATGCCACTGGCCTGATCACGGACATGGCCGGCTTCACTTCCGCTCAGAATGCACGGCAAGAGATGGCCAAGCAGATCTTCCTGCGTCTGCGGGCCGTCACCGGCGCTTCCGACCCCGACCCCAGCGCCTCGGCCCCCGCCAACGAAGTCAATGCACTGCGCTACCTGGCCCAGCTCGCGGTCAACATCGTCGACTTCATCGACAACGACAACTACATGACCCCCTTTCAGTGGGAGCCGACCAACAACGAGTATGTCTTCGGCACCGAGCTGCCCAGGCTGGTCATCAACGAGGTCTACACCGAGATCCAGAACGACAAGGCCGACATGGGCCAGATGATGGCCAACAACGATTACCAGGTTCGTTTCTGGGTCGAGTTGCACAACCCGATGAACAATCCGACCGCCATGGACAGCAGCGATGATGGCACGGCCCGGCTCTACGTGGGGGCTGCGGGCAGCGGCCACGCCGCCTACAAGCTGGTCGTCACCGAGAGCACCGGCATCGCCA
>JBFWSD010000882.1:0-3887 GCA_050248575.1 Gemmataceae bacterium | reverse complement strand
CAACCGCATCCGTCGTCGGGCGCGGTCATAGCGCGCTAGCCGCGCCTCCCCGAGATTGTCGTCCAGCTCCTTTGCGAGAGAAGTCTCCGAGATTCCTCGATTGCTGGGCCCGGAAGCCACGCACTTTACCGCGCTTGCCAAGGTCATCGCCGACGCTACGGGCCGCCCGCTCTTGCGTGGCAACCGGATCACCCCATTGCGAAACGGCGACGAAGCGTACCCCGCCATGATCGAAGCGATCGACGAGGCGCGCGACTCCGTCCTCTTAAGCAGCTACATTTTCGACAACGACCGATCCGGCGGACTCTTCCTGGAGGCGTTCCGGCGCGCTGCCGCTCGGCACGTCGAGGTGCGCGTCCTAATTGACGACCTCGGTGCCCGCTATAGTTGGCCCTCGGTGGTCGGAGCGTTAGGCCTGGCCGGCGTGCGTGTGGCACGCTTCCTGCCGAAGCTGACCCCCGCGTGGTCCCGCTTCGCAAATTTGCGCAACCACCGTAAGATCATGGTCGTGGACGGCCGGATCGGCTTCACCGGCGGCATGAACATCCGCGAGGGGTGCTGTCTGAACCTTCGCCCTCGCCACCCTGTCCAGGATCTGCACTTCCGGGTCGACGGCCCGGCGGTGGCCCACCTTCAGGAGGCAGCTGCCGTGGACTGGGCGTTCGCCACGGAGGAGGTGCTTCAAGGTGAGCGGTGGTTTCCGCCCTTGGAGCCTGCCGGCGAAGCGCTGGCGCGGGGCATCGCCGACGGCCCAGACGAGGACTTCGAGGTGCTGCGCCTGACGCTCCTGGGAGCGGTTACCTGTGCTCGCTCCTCCGTCACTGTCTTGACGCCATATTTTCTTCCCGACGCGGCCCTAATCACGACACTCAACGTGGCCGCAATGCGCGGCGTGGCGGTGGACATCCTGCTGCCCGCGGAGCTTTACCCCCGCATCGTGCAGTGGGCTTCGACCGCGCAACTGTGGCAGGTGCTGGAGCGCGGCTGCCGCGTTTGGTTTACGCCACCGCCTTTCGACCACACGAAACTCATGGTGGTGGACGAGGCCTGGGTGCTGCTCGGCTCGTCGAATTGGGATTCGCGCAGCCTGCGACTTAACTTCGAGTTCGACCTGGAGTGCTATGACCGTGGGCTCGGCGAGTCGCTTCAGCGGTGGGTGCGTGACGAGCGGCTCCCGGCAGCGCGGCCGGTGACGCTCGCTGAGGTGGACGGGCGCAGCCTCCCGGTGAAGCTCCGCGACGGCTTGGCGCGACTGCTCACGCCCTACCTCTGAACCCGTCAGCGCGAAGGGTTTAGGGCACGCGGAATGCATTCGATCGGCTATCCCGCTTGCGACGGGTTGGGTAATTCGAATCCCCTGGTCCACGTTGATCCGGTGCCTGGTCATTTTCTGCCCGGCGCTCCACCAATCTCCCCTCCTTGGGCTTCACGATAAGCGCAGAGGATGCGCCGTCGTATCCTTCCGTTTCGAAGAGGCTTGTGTCAAAGGTCCGTGGCGCGACCGGACCCATACTGCCCTTGGCACACAGAGTGCTCATGTAGATGCAGTGTTCGCGATTGTACAAGTCGGAGGCGATGCCTGAGCAGTTGCTGCGCGGCCGTCGCTGGGCACATGACCTCTGTATCTATTCGTGATCTCAGCAACCATGTAGGAGACGAACCATGAACGGACGTAACCCGCAGCAGGCGTCAGAGTCGATGATGGTGTTAAATCGGCTGCTAATCCTCATCCAATACTCCCTGGCCAGCTATTTGCGTTACGCCAGCCCCTGGACTCAGCAGGGGAATGGGCAGATGCTCGAAGCCGTTCGGCAAATCACGGCCAATCACGAGGCTCATGTCGACCGGATCGGCCGGCTAATTCGGGAGCGTCGCGGCAAGATCGACCGGGGCGAATTCCCGACGCAGTTCACGGCCTATAACTACCTCGCGCTGGATTACCTCGCGCTGCGTCTCGTTGAGCACGAGCGAAAGCTAATCGAAGAGATTGCCCGGTGTGTTGACGAGCTAGGCACTGATCCCGAAGCATTGCAGCTGGGCCAGAGCCTTCTCGCCAGCGAAAGACAGAATCTCCGGACGTTGACTGAGCTTTTCTCGCCCCACACGCTAAGGGCCACGCCGCACTCGGTTGCTGCCTTAGTTGCTTGACTCGGGCAAACTAGAATCGACCAGCCCCAGCGAGGGCATTTGTTGCTCCGCCGCCAGCAGCAAGACTTGCTATCGGTCAGTTCCAGCAATTTCTGGTAGCCCGGTTTCAACGCGCGCCCTGTCCCTTCAGCCTCTCGTTCCTATCAAGCCGGACAACGTCCGAATGAAAGTGAAAGCGGTCTGTTGCGGGAAACGCAACTTCGCGCGCGATGGCTGGTCGACTTTTTGCCAACCATTGATCGCATTTTGTACAGCTCATTCGTCGCACTATGATTCGAGGCCGTCCTAAATTAACCCGGGACGACCATCTTGCCCATGAAATCGCACCTATAGAATGGCTCATCGTTGACAGTCAGCTTCGATGGCACGGTAAATGCTTTAAGAGGAAGGGATCACATACAAGCTCTGAAGAAAAAGTAATGGAAAGGCATTGTCGCGATGATTGACATTGAAAATTCGCTGAAGGAATACAGCCGACCTTTCTCGAAGCTGCGCCGAATCGACCGAGATGTATCCGAGTTGTCGCTCGCCATACCGATCAAGGAAGCAACGGCGCTCGAGGAGGCAGCCGCCATTCACGGGCTCACAGTGGCTCAACTGATCCGTCGCCTCATCTGCGCTTTTCTGGGCGAATCATCCAGGCCCGATGCGAAACCAGAATTCCGCGCAGATCCGTTTTGCTTCTCGACTCAGCAGAGTTGTCAACATTCGTCAGTCTGCTGGCAACAAGGCAAGTTCCGCGATTCACTAGTTTGCCAACTCTGCTCGGCGGTAATCGAAGAAGGATGGACGGAAAGTCATCCGGATATCAGTCGTTGGCTGAGCGAGGGCGGGCGCTGACTCGCTACGAATAGCAACTTTCTCTACAAGTGTTCGCAATTGTCATTTGATCGACGTCCATCAGCGCAGCACACGCACCGTGAGGTCGCGCGCCGAGCGGCCGATGGCCGGAGTGGCACGACCAACTGGCTGTACAACAAGTACTCGGCTTTTATGGGAGCAAGACATGTCGGCAGGCACCATCCTTCACCCGACCGATTTTTCGGCGTCCTCTGACCATGCCCTCGGGTTGGCCCGCGTACTGGCTCAAGCTTCCGGCTGTCGGTTGCTAGTCGTACATGTCGCACCGCTCTTTCGGATTAACACAACAATCAACTACCGAAAGAAGATGAAAGCAGCGCTGCGCCGGCGTGGAGCGTTCAACTCGGCCATAGAGACGGACTGGAAGTTGCTGGTCGGTGAGGCGGCCCCGGAGATCCTCGAGCTCGCGCAAGTGATCCGATGTTCCCGAATAGTGATGGGCAGCAAGGGGCTGACGGGACTGGCGCGACTGCTTATGGGCAGCGTGGCGGAAAAAGTCGTGCGAAATGCTTCCTGCCCCGTGGTGACTGTGAAGGCGCCCCAAGGTCAGTCAGAGGCAGAGCGGAAACCGACCGCTGCGGCTTCTCGAACAATCCTTCACCCAACCGATTTTTCCAGGCGCTGCGCTGAGGCATTCCGTGTGGCCTGTTCCCTGGCCAAGGGCTATGCGGCTCGGGTGATTGTTGTTCACGTTCCGGAGCCAAGGGTGGCGTCCAGCGGAATGGCGCCATCTCCACCTCTCCCGGATGGGCACTGGGGTGGATTAGAGGAGAGGTTGCGTCGCTTTCACTCGTCGGTCCCCGATGTTCGTGTGGAGTATCGAATAGAAGAAGGGGAAGCTGCCGCAGGGATTGTTAGCGCCGCTCAGGCGACGAATT
>JBFWSD010000881.1:0-3887 GCA_050248575.1 Gemmataceae bacterium | reverse complement strand
GCCGCATCGGCGACGGCAAGATTTTCATTCTCGACCTGCACGACTGCATCCGCATCCGCACGGGCGAGCGCGGCCCGGAGGCGATCTGATGCTCGACGGGCTGCTCCTCTGCGACGACCTGATGTTCCAGAGCCGGATCACGGGCACGGCCCGAGCCCTGGGCTTGAAGTTGCAAGCAGTTTCTTCCGCGCCGGCCTTGCTGGATCTTGCGGAAAAGGAACGGCCCGCGGGCGTGATCCTCGACCTGGCCAATCCCACGCTGGATATCGATTCGCTGCTGGCCAGGCTCAGCGCCGGGGCCACACGCCCCTTCGTGGTCGCTTATGGCTCGCACGTGGACGTGGAAACGCTGCGCCGCGCGCGCGCAGCGGGCTGCCAGGAAGTGCTGCCCCGCAGCAAGTTCGTGGAGGAACTGCCCGCGAAGTTGAAGGAATGGCTCACCACAAACGGCGAGCGGGGGGCGTCAGCCCCTGATCCCCTGGTCTAACCGAATAGATGTTCGCGACGGATGCGCCCCGATTCGCCCGCGGATGAACGCGGGCGGTCTTGGACAGAGCTTCAGCGGTCGTAGAAGCCTTTGCCCGCCTGGGCCAGGTCGCGCAGTTGCTGGGTGGGCTCGTAGCGCTTGCCCACGGACTTGTACTTGTCGAGCTTCTCGACCACGGCGGGCAGGCCAAGCTCGTCCGCCCAGCGCAGGATGCCGCCGCGGAAAGGCGGAAAGCCGATGCCCAGGATCAGCCCCATGTCCACGTCGGCGGGTTCGCGGACGATCTTCTCCTCGAGCACGCGGCTGGCCTCGGTCAGCATGGGCAGGAAGAGCCGCTCGGTCAGTTCTTCGGGGGTATACTCCTTCGCGTCGCCCTTGCGGCATTTGGCGAGGATGGCGTCGAAGGTAGGATCGTCGCTGCCGCGCGAGCCCTTGGCGTAGCTGTAGAAGCCAGCGCCCGATTTCTGCCCGAGCCGGCCCGCGGCGACCAGCTCATCGAGGATCTTCGTCTCCGCGGAGCGGTCCGCGAAGGCGGTGTTGACGACGCGGCCCGCGTAGAGAGACGTGTCCAGCCCGACCAGATCGTTGAGCGTGACCGGGCCCATCGGCATGCCGAACCTGGTGGCCACCTTGTCGAGCAAGCGCGGGCTGACTCCCTCCTCCAGCAACACCAGCGACTCGTTCAGATACGGGAACAGGATGCGATTGACCAGGAAGCCCGGGCAATCGTTGACCACGATGGGGGTCTTGCCGATCTTCTTGGCGAGGGCCACCAGCGTCACGACCGTTTCATCGGAGGTCTTCTCGCCGCGGATCACCTCGACCAGCTGCATGCGGTCGACCGGATTGAAGAAGTGCATGCCGGCAAACTGCTCGGGCTTGTGCCACGCCTTGGCCATCCGCGTGATGGAGATGGTCGAGGTGTTGGAAGCGAGGATGGTGTGCGCTTCCAGGATGTGGGGCAGCTTGCTGTACAGCTTGGTCTTGGCCTCCTCGTTCTCGACGATGGCCTCGATGACCACGTCGCGATCGGCGAGGGCACTGGTCTGGCTGGCGGTGCTGAGCTTGCCGAGCGCGCCGAGCATGTCTTGCGGTGTGGCCCGGCCGATGTCGACGCGCGTTTGCAGCACCTTGGTGATGGCCCCCACGCCTTTCTCGAGGGCAGCGGGCACGGCGTCGAGCATGACGACCGGCACGCCGCGGCGAATGTGTGCTCCCGCGATGCCGGCCCCCATGATGCCCGCGCCGACCACGCCAACGCGAGTCACTTCCTTCGGCTTCACCTCGGCATTGGCCACGCCGATGTCTTTTTGCAGGCGTTGAGTCATGAAGAAGACAGCAATGAGGTTGCGGGAAGTGGAACTGCCCGCCAGGGGCAGAAACTGCTCGGTTTCAATCGTCAGGCCGTCGTCGAGGGGCAGGTTGCAGCCCTTGGCAATGGCCTCGAGGGCCGCGGGCGGCGCGGGCAACAAGCCACGAGTCTTCGCTTCCACCTGGGCCTTCGCCACCGCGAAGATGAACGAGGCTTGCTGTTCGCTCAGCCCGACGGGCTGTTGCTTGCGTTGTCTCTCGGCCCGCCAGGATTCGGTTTGCCGGGCCAGCTGGAGCAAGCGGACGCCTTCGTCGAGCAAGCGCTCGGGGGCCACCACGTCCTTGACGATGCCAAGCTCGAAGGCGCGCTGGGCCTTGACGGTTTCGCCCGCGCAGATCAGCTCGGCCGCCAGTGCCGGGCCAATCAACCGCGACAGGCGTTGCGTGCCCCCCCAGCCGGGAATCAGCCCGATCTTGGTTTCGGGCAGGCCGATGTCGGTCTTGGGATGAGCGCTGGCGATGCGAAAATCGAAGCCGAGCGCCAGTTCGAGCCCGCCACCCATGCAGGCCCCTTCGATCAACGCCAGCGTCGGGTAGGGCAAGTTCTCGATGCGGCCAATCACGCCCAGCCCGCGCTCGATGATGACGCGGGCCTGCTCGCTGCTCAGCTTGCTGCCCAGCTCTTTCAGGTCGGCGCCTGCGATGAACATGCCCGGTTTGCCGCTGCGCAGGATCAGCCCGTGCAGCTCGCGTTTTTCCAGGTCGGGCACGATCTCTTCCAGCTCGCCCAGCACTGCCTGGTTCATGGTGTTGGCGCGGCTGCCCGGCTGATCGAAGGTCAACACGCCGATCTGGTCGTCGCGTACTTCCAGTTGCAACGCTCGTTCGCTCATGCTCATTCCTTTGCGCGGAAAGGCGAAGGATGCGGACCCGATGAGATGCTGTCTTTTTATGGAAAGAGCCCGTGGCCGTTAGGCCGAAGCGCCGCCCTCTGGAAGGGATCTATTGGAGTGCCTTCACCAGGGCTTCCACGAAGAAGTAGTCGCCCCAGGCCACCGACTCGTCCACGCCCAGTCCCTTGTGGTAGTGGTAGATGCCGTGGAGCAGGATCCCCTCCCATTCCGGGCGGCTGCGGGCCAGGAACGCATCCGAGCTCAGTGTCGTCAGTGCCGTGCGGGCTGCCTGCCGATAACGCTCCCCGTCCTGGCCCGGGCCGATTGCTTCGGCCAGGTCGAAGAAGCCGCTGGCCGCGATAGCTGCCGCCGAGCTGTCGAAGAGCCGCGGGCCATCGTCGGGAATGTCGAAGTCCCACCACGGCACCAGGTCCGCCGGGGCCCGCCGCAAGTAGCAATCGGCACAACGGCGGGCGACTTCCAGGAATTCCGCCTCACCGCTCAGGCGATGGATGGTGGTGAAGCCATAGAGAGCCCAGGCCAGCCCGCGCGTCCAGGTGCTGGCGGCGGACCAGCCCTGATGCGTGCTTTCGCGCAGGAACTGTCCGGTGTTCACGTCGAAGATTCCTTCGTGGGCGGTGCCGCCATCGGCCCGCACCAGGTAACGGGCCGTGGTGCGGCAATGCTCGAGGGCAATCTCGCGCAGGGCCGCATCGCCCGTCTCGTTCGCTGTCCACAGGATCAGCCCGACGTTCATCATGATGTCGATGAACAGCGACTCCGGGCCGATGAACGAGGCCAGGTAGCCGCCTCTTTGCCGGCGCAGAGCCAGGGTCCGGCCCGCCTGCACGACCACGTCGTGAAGCTCTTGGTCGCCGGTCAGCCCGTACCAGCGGAGATAGGTGGAGTTGAAGATGAAGCCGAGGTCGTGAACGTTGCGATCGAGCTTCCGCGGTTCGAGTGGCTTCGTGTAGGCCTCGGCCCGCTCGCGCCAGAAGGGCGCGCGGGTGTGCTGGTGGAGGAGCCAGAAAATGCCGGGATAGAACCCGTCGCACCAGTGGGTCCAGGCCTCGGCGTCCGCGGGCCACTGGCCCTTCACGGTGTACATCGGGTAGTAGCCCGGATGCTGCTCGATGAGGCGGCGGCATTGCCGGTCGACAAACTCGATGGCCCGGCTGAAACTCTCATTCGACATC
>JBFWSD010000880.1:0-3888 GCA_050248575.1 Gemmataceae bacterium | reverse complement strand
CTTGCCCGGCAGCCGGCTCGCTTCCTGGTGAGGTCCAGTCCAGGGTTCGGGGCGTGGAGGGGGTCGCCGACGCACGCATCGACCTGGTCTGGGATCCGCCCTGGAATCCCAACCTCATGTCCGAGGCAGCGAGGCTGCAACTCGGCATCTTTTGAGAATCGGTCCGCCCGCCCCTGTTTTTGCGAATACCAGAGGGGCGGCAACGTTGCCCCTCGCTAAAACAGGATCAGCGGAAACCGTTATTTTGCTAGCTTTTCCAGCCATCCCAGATTATGAAGGTAGGGTGTTCACGGTGCTTTTTCGGGTCGGGAGGGTTGTAGGAGTTTAGTTGCCAAAAGTGAATGAATGTGCTGGGTGGCAGGGAGAATCGCCTAAACCCTGGCTATAGCCTTGGCGGAACGGACCGCGTTTGGGAAAATATAGGGCATGAGCCGGCTGCATGGTTGCTGCTGCAGGTTTGGACGCCGGCTTTTCTCAAAGGGCAAAATGCCGTGAAGAAACTGTTCCTCATCATCGGCGTGTGCATCGCCTTGCTCGTCGGTTTCACTTACTGGCTCAGCCCGGGCAACTCGCAGGAAGTTGTTTTCTCAACCGAACCTGTGGTGCTCGGGAACCTGGCCGAAGTGGTCAGCACCACCGGGCCGCTCTCGCCCGTCGAAGTCACCCTGGTGAGCAGCCTCATTCCCGGCAACGTCAAGCACATCTATCCCAACGCCGACTTCAATCATCACGTGGAAGAAGGCGAACCGCTCGTCTTGCTCGATCAGCAGCACGCGCAGGCCAAGTTGCACCAGGCCGAAGCGGCCGTCACTTCCGCCAAGGCCGACCTGTCCCGCGCCCGGGCTGCCCGCGACGCCGCCAAGGTGGCCGTCGACATCCAGCAACAACTCCGTGACAAGATGATTGGCAAGATCGAGGACTACGAAGAGGCAAAGTACAAGTTCGCTTCGGCCAAGGCCGCGGTGGAAGCGGCCGAATCGATGATCGAGCGCGCCAAGGCCGCCCTCCGCGAAGCTCAGCTCGGCGTCGAATACACCGTCATCCGCGCCCCGGCCGCCGGCATCATCATCGACCGCAATGTGATCGAAGGGCAAAACGTCGGCCCGCAATTGCCCAAGCCGCTGTTCACCATTGCCAGCGACCTGGGCCGCATGCAAGTGATCGCCCAGGTGGTGGAAGGAGACATCAGCAAGGTCCGCGCCGGCATGCAAGCCGAGTTCACCGTGTATGCCTACACCGACGACGACGTCAAGTTCGAGGGCAAGGTCAAGCAGATCCGTTACATGCCCACCAACGTGCAAGGCGCGGTCTTCTACCCGACCATCATCGAGGTGGAGAATCGCCGCGTGGCGGACAGCAACCAGTACGTCGCAAGCTTGCTGGCGGTGTCGCGGTTTGGTCCGCTGCATTCGATGGCCTGGTATCGGCTGGTGCCGGAGAAGACGTGGATGTTGCGGCCCGGCATGACCGCGACGGTGGAGATCGTGCGGCGGCGGCATCTCGACGTCTGGAAGGTGCCCACCGAGGCGCTCAACTTCGTCCTCGAAGACGATTACAAGTCGAGCGAGGCGGAAGCACGCTACAAGAAAATGAAGAAGCAATTTGCCAGCAAGGAAAACTGGCAGCCCATCTGGATCGAGGACCCGAAGACGAAGAGGCCGTGGCCCGTGTTCGTGCGGGTGCGCGGCGTCAACAGCAACGGCGACACCGGCATCAAGGATGGCCATTACAACGAAGTGCTGGAGTGGGAGCCGGACTACACGCCCAATCCGGCGAGCCCGCCCCAGGTGATCATCTCGGCGCCACCCACGAAGAATTCCTTCTGGGACAAGAAACTGAAGATCGGCGCCAACTGATGACGAGAGAGGATAGCTTCGTACCAGGGAGCCGTGAGCCGATTCGCAGGAGGAGGGAACCGATGTCATCAGCCGTCATCGAGCTGAACAGCATCCACAAGGTATACGACACGGGAGCTGTGCAGGTGCCTGCCCTGAGGGGCGTGTCGCTGCAGATCCAGCACGGCGAGTTCGTGGCCATCATGGGTGCAAGCGGCTCGGGCAAGTCGACCCTGATGAACATCATCGGTTGCCTCGACCACCCGACCGCGGGCACCTATCACTTCGACGGCGAGGACGTGAGCAAGCTCGATCGCAAAGAGCTGGCGCACATTCGCAATCGCAAGCTCGGTTTCGTGTTCCAGGGCTTCAACCTGCTCAAGCGGCACCCGGCCATCGAGAACGTGGAGCTGCCCTTGCTGTACGCGGGCATCTCGCCGCGCGAGCGCAACCGCCGGGCCACCGAGATGCTCGAACTGGTCGGGCTGGCCGACCGCGCCCATCACATGCCGAATCAGCTTTCCGGCGGGCAGCAGCAACGCGTGGCCATTGCCCGGGCCCTCGTGAACAGCCCGCAAATCATCCTCGCCGACGAGCCGACGGGCAACCTCGACTCCAAAACCGGCGAAGAAATCATGAACGAATTCCAGCGCCTGAATCGCGAACGCGGGCAGACCATCGTCATGGTCACCCACGAGCCCGATATCGCCGCCTATGCGTCGCGGCAAATCACCGTGCGTGACGGCCTGATCGGCCACGACGTCCAGCGGCACGGGCGCCATCACGACGAAAACGGCAACGGCACGTTCCACGAGAACGGCGTGCAAAAGATGCACGTGCTCGAGCCGCGCTGAGCGATCTGCGCCACGGACTGAGTGGATACCATCTATGAGTTTCATGTCTGCCATCCGGGTGGCCCTGGCTGCCCTTCTGGTCAACAAGGGCCGCTCGATCCTGACCAGCCTCGGGATCGTCATCGGCATCAGTGCGGTCATTGCCATGGTCTCGGCCGGCTCCGGCGCCCGCTACAAGCTCGACGAGCGCCTCGCCACCGTGGGCAAGAACCTCATCCTCATCCGCTCCGGCGCCATCAGCAACCAGGGCCTGTCCATGGGGGGCAAGCCGATCACCTCCGATGACGCCGCCGCCATCCGCAAGCAATGCGCCAGCCTGATCTCGGGCGTGGCCGAATCGCAGATGCTCGGCGTCATGTCCCAGACCAAGACAGGAAATCACGGGACCGTGCTGGTCGGCTCCGTGCCCGACTTGCAATCCATCCGCAACTGGAAAATGGAGCATGGCCGCTTCTATTCCTACGACGATGTCAAGAGCCTCGCCCCCGTGTGTCTGCTCGGGCACACGACGCGCAAGAAGCTATTCCCTGATCAGCCCAACCCGGTCGGGCAATCGGTGCGCGTGGTCGCCAAAGAAGGTCAACTGCAACTCCGCGTCATCGGGGTGCTGGCCGAGAAGGGCCGCGCTCCCACCGGCGGCGACCAGGACGACCAGATCTTCATCCCCATCTCCACGATGCAGCGCAAGCTGGTCGGGCAAGAGCAGATCGCCGTGGTCGTGGCCTCGGCCCGCTCCGACGCCGTGCTCGACAAGGCCAAGGAAGAAATCATCAAGGTGCTGCGCGAGCGGCATCACCTCCGCCCGGGCGAACAGCAAGACTTCGACGTCAGCACCGTGCGCGAGATGGCCGAGGTTGCCAAGATCCTGGCCACTACCATGCAACTCTTGATCGCCATGATCGCCTCCATCTCGCTCATCGTGGGCGGCATCGGCATCATGAACATCATGCTGGTGTCGGTAACCGAGCGCACCCGCGAGATCGGCATCCGCATGGCCGTCGGGGCCACCTCGTTCGACGTGCTCATCCAGTTCCTGATCGAAGCCGTGGTGCTCGCGCTGGTGGGCGGCATCATCGGCATCACGCTGGGCATCCTGGGCGCGTTCGGGCTGGCGCGGCTGGCCGAATGGCCCGTGATCGTGCAGCCCCAGATCGTCATCATGGCCTTCCTGGTGGCGGCGGCCGTCGGCATCTTCTTCG
>JBFWSD010000879.1:0-3892 GCA_050248575.1 Gemmataceae bacterium | reverse complement strand
ACATGGACATGTATGACATGAAGCCTGACGCCCCCGCCGAATACCGCGGCATCTGGAAGCCGATCCGCACCCGCGTCTCCGGCTTCGACATCACCGAGTTGTTCCCCAGGCAGGCCAAGGTCACCGACAAGTTCAGCATCGTCCGCTCGCTCTATCACGATACTGGCGACCACTTCGCGGGCGGCCACCGCATGCTCACCACCAAGGACATGGGCGTGTCGGGGGCCAATCAAGAAGCTCGCTTCCCTGGCATCGGCGCCGTCGTCTCGCGCGAGCTGGGCGCCCGCCAGCGCGGCATCCCGGGCTACATCGCCGTGCCGCACGCCGCCAGCATCGGTCTCGTGCCAGGCTACTTCGGCGGCCACCTGCTGGGCCCGCAACACAACCCGTTCCACACGGGGGGCGATCCCAACTCCCCCAACTTCCGCGTCAACAATCTCAAGCTGGCCGGCGGGCTGACCATCGAGAAGCTCGAAGATCGCCGCAGCCTGCTCAAGGAGTTCGACACGGTTCGCCGCCAGTTCGATCAGGCCGAGCTGGCCGCGCGCGATCGCTTCCAGCAGGAAGCCTTCGATTTCGTGGCGGGCCCGACAGCGCGGCGCGCCTTCGATATCGGCAAGGAAAACCCGCGTCTGCGCGACGTGTACGGCCGGCACAACTGGGGCCAGAGCGTGTTGCTCGCCCGGCGGCTCGTGGAGGCGGGCTCCACCTTCGTGGCCGTCCACTTCGGCGGCTGGGACCATCACTGGGACCTGCAGAAAGGCATGGAGAACTACCTGCCCAAGGTGGACAGCGCGGTGGCGGCCCTCTTTGATGATCTCAGCGAGCGCGGGCTGCTCGACACGACCCTGGTGGTCTTGTGCGGCGAGTTCAGTCGCACGCCGAAGATGAATGACGGCGGCAACGGCGGCCCGCCGGGAAGCAAGGGCACGCCGGGCCGCGACCACTGGGGCAACTCGATGTTCTGCCTGCTCGGCGGCGGCGGCGTGAAAGGAGGCCAGATCGTTGGCTCCACCGATCACCTGGGCGCGCGCCCGCACACGCGGGCCGTCACGCCGTCCAATATCCACGCCACCATCTATTCCGTGCTGGGGATCGACCCGACCCTGCAGCTCATCGATCACACCGGGCGGCCCGTCTCGGTGCTCGACGATCCGACGCCGATCCACGAACTGCTCTGATGAGTAAACTTGCCTCGTGGCATCGAGTCAGCGACGCCAGCTATCGTCGCTGACTCGTTCGAGGTACAATTCCAACCGGCGGATAAAGTTTGACCAGTGCTGGCGAATCGATGGCCAAGCACCGCGGCGGACCATTCCCTAATGTCGTTATCATCTGAGTTTAGGTATGTTGTCCGCTGCGGCACTCGATTTGCCCGCAGCTTCACGTCGAACCAGGAATTCAACCCCAGGAGAATCGTCATGAAATGCCGTGTCCTCTTGCTGGTCGTCGCCGTGTTGCTGGCCAGCGCGGTCGGCCTGCAAGGCGCTGATGCCGATGCCGAGAAGCAATACAACGAGATGCTCGACAAGGCGGTCAAGTATCTGCGCGGCGCACAGCAGGCCGATGGCTCCTGGAGCCCGGGCCGCTTCACCCCCGGCGTCTCCGGTGTGGTCGTCACCGGCTTGCTGCAGTCGGGCAAGGTCACGACCGAAGACCCGATGGTCGCCAAGGGGCTGGCCTACATCGAATCGCTCGCCAACAAGAAGGAAGGGCACCTGGCCGGGGCCGACCCCAAGGTGCAGCTCAAGAACTACGTGACCTCGGTGAACGTGATGGCCCTGGTCGCTGCCAAGCGGGCCGACAAGTACGAAAAGATCATCGGCGATGCCACCAAGTTCCTCAAGCAGCTGCAATGGGACGACGCCGAGGGCAAGGGCCCCAAGGACGACTTCTTCGGCGGCGCCGGCTACGACAGCAAGTCGCGGCCCGATTTGTCCAACACGCAGATGTTCCTCGACGCCTTGAAGGCGGCCGGTATTCCGCCGACCGATCCGGCCTACAAGAACGCGCTCATCTTTGTCAGCCGCTGCCAGAACCTGAAGAGCGAGTTCAACGATCAGCCCTGGGCGGGCAAGATCGACGACGGCTCCTTCATCTATTCCGCCGCGGGCGGCGGCCAGTCCAAGGTGGGGGGCTCGTCTCCCGACACCGGGTTGATCGGCTACGGCTCGATGACCTACGCCGGCATCAAGAGCATGATCTACTGCGGCGTCGGCAAGGACGATCCGCGCATGAAGAAGGCGGTCGATTGGATCAAGAAGAACTATACCGTGGACCGGAATCCCGGCATGCTCAAGATCGACGCCGAGCGCGGGCTGTACTACTACTACCACTCCATGGCGAAGGCGTTGCATGCGCTGGGCGTCGACGAGATCGTCGACGACAAGGGCGTGAAGCACGACTGGCGGGCTGACATCCGCGCGGCACTGGCCAAGCGGCAGAAGCCGGACGGCAGCTGGGTCAACGAGCAGGACGGCTGGTTCGAAGGGGATCCGGCCCTGGTGACCGGCTATGCCCTCATGGCCTTGAGCTATTGCAAGCCGAAGTAGTGACGAAGAGGACGACTGCCCGCCGCGAGCCCGCAGCTCGAGCCACCTGGCTTGTGCTGCGGGCTCGTGCTTTGCTGCCCCTGTGCTTGACGGCAGCGCGGGCCAGCCTCGATAATCAGGAGAGGAATCTTTCCGGAGGATGCATGACCACTGCCGAAGCCATCAAGACGCTGAAGCCCCCCATCACCGTCGAGCAATGGGCCGAGCTGGAAGGGCCGCCCCACTACGAGCTCGTCAATGCCAGGCTGGGCGTGGCTGAATACTGGCTGGTCGATTTCCCCGCCCGGGCCATCGAGATCTATTGCCTCGATACGGCGGGCAAGAAACCGAAGTATGAGCTGAAAGAGAAGGTCACGGGCCCGGTCTTCCGCCCCGAGTTCTTCCCCGGGCTGGAAATCCCGCTGGCCGAGATCTGGCCCACCGAGTTCGAGAACCGCACGGACGAATGACGGAGTCCATCATGCACAAGCGGCGTGCACTGACGCTGGGATTGCTGATCAGCCTGTTCTTGATGCCTGCGGCGGCCCGGGCCCATCCGGTGCCACGGCGTTGCCACGATCGCATCATCCGGCTCGAGCTCACTCCCGCGGCGCTCCTGGTGCATTATCAGCTCGAGGTGGACCACTTCACCGTGGTCCTCGATGATCTGCCCGTGTTCGACGACAAGATCGACCTGAAGAGCCTGACCACGCCGCCCAAGCTCTATGCGGCCTTCACCGATTGCTACGCGCCCGTGCTGGCGGGCAACCTCGACGCCCGTCTGGACGGCCAGCCCCTCACTTTCACTTGCACCAAGAAAACCTACACTGTCACCGATGAGCAAGGGCAAGCCCTTGACCATATCCGCTGTCGTTTCGTCTTCCGCGCCCCGTGGAAACTCAAGGCTGACCAGCCGAACGGGCTCACCTTCCTCGAGCGCAACTACGAGCTCGAGGCGGGCTGGATCCGCTTGTCGCTCGAAGCCCCTGCCCCCATCAGCGTGAAGTCGAAGGAGGTGCCCGACCAGAAGTTACAAGAAAAGCCGGCCCGCGATCTGAAGCCGGGCGAAGATCAGCAACTGCGGCGCGCCAGTGCGCGGTTCGAAGTGCCCCTGTCGGCCCTGCCGCCCGAAGAACTCGCGCCGACGACGTCGCCAAAAACCGAGCCCGTCGCCACCGCCACCGAGTCCCCCGCCCAGGATCACGGGCTGCTCGATCTGCTCCTCGATACTCAGCGCGGCTTCGTCGTGCTGCTCTTGATCGCGGCCTTTCTGGGTGGTGTTCATGCCCTCACGCCGGGGCACGGCAAGACGCTGGTGGCCGCCTACCTGGTGGGCGTGCGCGGCACCAGCTGGCATGCCT
>JBFWSD010000878.1:0-3894 GCA_050248575.1 Gemmataceae bacterium | reverse complement strand
GAAACATAAATCCTATGGAAATAAGAAGTTGCGACATGAGTACGCGGGCCATGGCCTGGGGGCTTGCACACTCGCAATTCGGCGAGTTTCGCCTTAAGTCGTCAAGCTGCAATGACCTGAGGCGATTGGCACAACAGGCTTCCTGTGCAAGAGAAGTGTGCAAGCAGTCCGTTCACGGACAGACAAACCTGACACGTACTTTTCCCCGGCCCGGCGCATCATTATGGGAAATTAGCCCGCTGCGCCGCGAACGGGCGGTGTCGAACGATCAGTCAACCAGTGTCTCTCCGTGTCACAACCAGATGCGAAAGTCGTTTGACGAGCGTGACTTGAGGCGTTTGTTTGCGCACTTTTTGCTTTTCGGGGACGGTGCTTTGACGCAAAGCAAAATCCTGCAATGGCTAAGAGCGATCAGAAATAGGCCTCCATTGCGCAAGCGGGCATGCAGCGCCTGCGATTGGCCGGCTTCGCTATCGTGGAACGGCCCGCCGCTGACAAGGCGGGCAACCTCTACTTCACCCATCGACAACCGAGAACGGAACCCATCCATCCTTTACCCAACGAGGTCAACATCATGTTCCGCAGCCTGCGTATCGTTGCCCTGTTCGTGTTCGTCGTTTCAGTAGTTTCTGCGGCGGCCCAGGAGAAGAAAGCCATTCCTGGTATTGGCCCGACCGGGCCGGTCAAGAAGCTGCACACCGGCTTCGCCTTTGTGGAAGGGCCCGCCGCCGACAAGGCGGGCAACCTCTACTTCACCGACATCCCCAACGAACGCATCCACAAGGTCGACCGGGAGGGCAAGCTCAGCGTCTTTCGCGAGAAGTCCAATCATTGCAACGGCCTGATGGTGAACGCCAAGGGCGAGATCGTCGCCTGCGAGATGGACGGGCAGCTCGCCGCCTACAGCCCGGACGGCAAGGAACGCCGCGTGGTCATCGAGAAGCACGGCGGCAATCGCTTCAACGCACCCAACGACCTGGTGCTCGACAAGGCGAGCGGCATCTACTTCACCGATCCCGCCTTCCGCGCCCCCAAGCCGTTGCCGCAGGAAAAGACCGCGGTCTACTATCTCTCGGCCGACGGCAAGGTGACGAGGCTCATCGACGACCTGCCCAACCCGAACGGCGTGATCCTCTCTCCCGATGAGCAGACGCTGTACGTGATCCCGTCCGGGCAGGCAGAGATGATGTCGTACCCGGTGGAAGCGCCGGGCAAGCTCGGCAAGGGGAAGGTGTTCTGCACGCTGAAACAGCCCGAGGGCAAGTCGGGCACTGGCGGCGACGGCCTCACCGTCGACACCAAGGGGAACCTCTACATCACGTCGGGACTGGGCGTGCAGGTCTACGATCCCACGGGCAAGTTGCTGGGCATCATCGCATTTCCGGAGCAGCCGGCGAACGTGGCGTTCGGCGGCCCGGAGGGCAAGACCCTGTATGCCACGGCCCGCACGTCTCTCTATGCGGTGCCAATGGAGGCCAAGGGGCACGTCTTTCCGGGCAAGTAAGCACGCAGGTTCAGCTCATGGGCACGACGAACTCGACGAAGTCGTCTTCGGACTGCCCGTCGGGGATGATCTGGCCCTGGTGATGGAGGTCGCGCCAGCGGAGTCGGCCGTTGCAGCCGTACAGCAGCAAGCGGACCTGGTTCTTCGAGCCCTCGACGCGTATTTCCATGAAGCTCTGGTAGAACGGGGCCCGGTTGTAGTCGAAGACCGAGGCGACCGATTCTGCCGAGCTGGGCCAAGCGTTCACGTACTTGATCCACCACCAGATGGGTTGCTTCCAGGCGGGCGTCTCGCGGTCCAGCTTGGCCGTCAACTGGTCGGCGCGTGGATAGTGGGCACAGGCGGGCACGGCGGGCCGGTCTGGCCAGTCGAGGGCGGTGCCGATGCTGAGATAGGCCCCGCCGCCGCCGTTGACGAAGTGATGCAGGCGGCGCGAACGGCCCGCCTGCTCGTACGTTTCGCGGTAGTATTCGAAGTCGTGGGTATCGCCCCCCATGACAATGTTCACCTGGTAGTCGAGCATGAGCTGATGGAGCTTGTCGAAGACAGCATCGTGAGCGCCTTGATAGTGCCCGGCGGCGAAGAGAGGGTGACCGAGGATGACCATCTTGAACTTGCCCGCTGCCCGCTCGAGGGCGGCGCGCAGCCAGCGTTCCTGATCGGGGTCGATCTGCCGCAGGATGCCGGTATCGACGACGATGAGGGCAAAGTCCCTGGCTTGCACCTCGAAGTAAGGCGCTTGCTGCTGGCCCGCCTGGATGCCGTAGGCTGCGCGCAGATAGGCGGCTTCAGCGATCATCGCCTCGATGCGGGCCTCGGTGGTGGTGGTGAGGCCGTGATCGGCGGCCCGGCGGGCGCGCAAGGCAGCGCGGGCTGCCCGCGGCTCGTAGAAGTTGGCCACGAACGATTCCAGCGCGTCGTACCAGTCGTGGTTGCCCGGCACGGCATAGATCGGCTTGTGGAAGCCCTTGAAGGGCAGGTAGAACTTCGGCTCGTAGTCGCGCATGGCCCCGGCTGGATAAATCACGTCCGAGGAGACAACCAGGAACTTGACGTCGGGCTGCGCTCCCACCAGCAGGAGCTGATCGCGCAGGATGTGCTGCGACGGATCCCCTTCCCCCGTGTCGCCGATGACGATGAAGCTGAAGTCGGTCGCGCCCTCCACTCCTGGTGGCTCGACACGGAAGAAGTCGGCATCCGACACGTCGGGCGTCAGAGCACGGGTGGCTTTCACCATCTCCATGCGCCAGTCGTCGGTGCGTTGCTCGGCCCACATTTCCCAGGCGCCGGCGACCCAGTTCTCGGTGTTGAAGTACCAGCTGATGCCCCAGATGGGATTGATGGCAATCAGGATTGCGGTCAGGGGCAGCCCGACTTGCAAGCCCCAGCCCAGGGCCGCGGTGGGAGAACCACGTGCATTGCGGGCGTGAAGTGCATAGCGCATGCGGCCCGTCAGCCACCAGCGGCTGCCGCGGAAGGCCAGGCTCGCGGGCTCTCCTGCGTCCACATCTTGAAGATAGCGGCCCCACAGGCGACGCTCGACGGGCCGGCTGAGGAAACGCCACAGCGAACGCAGCGGGGCGATCAGCCCGTAGGCCAGCAGCAGCGAGAACATCACGTCGCCCACCACGGCAACGGCGGGAGAAAGGAGTCCTACGAAGTTCCATTCCGCGTCCATGCGGCCCACGTGGATGGCGAAGAAGGTCAGCACGAACATCCAGGCCCAGTAGCGATCGGTGCGCAGACGGATGGCTTGCTCGGCGGCGAGCAGGCTGCGCAGACGGCCAATCTCTTCATGCTCGGGCAAACCGAGCCGTCCATCGGGGTGGCTGTTGTCACTTTCGGCCAGCGCCTCTTCGGCGACCGGTCGGCGGTTCAAGATCATGGCCCAGCCCGTCGACAGGTTGCGCAGCGCGATGAACAGCCCCAGCGACCAGGCCCCGGAAAAGGGCCACTGGATCGCGATGCACAGGCCAAGGAGGGCGTTGATCAGCCCGTCGAGCAGGTTCCAGATCCAGTCGGGCTGCCCGCGCTCGCGCAGGGCCGTTCCCATGCGGACGATGCCGTCGCTCAGCCACGACAGACCCAGCATGATGGCCAGCGCCGCGAAGATCAGCTTTGGCATCGCAAACAGCATGGCCCCGGCCAGGAGCGACATGCCGGCGCCGAAGTAGCCCGCGTTCTCGCGACGGCGATCGGAGCCCGTGTAGGTTTGCAGGACCTGCAAGAGGCCGGTCGCAGCCAGCACCGCGGCCAGCACGACGCGGGCTACCTCCACGGGCACGAACAGCGCCAGCAAGGCCACGCCGCCCAGGAGCAGGACGGCCAGCCCCAGAGCAATGCGTGCCCACCAGGCCTGCGTATGGATTTGTGGTGCGTCGCTGGCCATC
>JBFWSD010000877.1:0-3896 GCA_050248575.1 Gemmataceae bacterium | reverse complement strand
ATCCGTGTCATACCTCTGCTATACCAGAAAGGACCACAAACACGCGCAGCGCCCGCCTGCGCATCTCGTGAATCTACCGTCATCGAGGGAGGGAGAGATACATGGCACGCAAGAGTGTCGATCGTCGCGATTTTCAGAAGACGAGCGCGGTGGGTGCGACGGCCTTGTCGCTGTCGGCCGCCATTGCGAAGCGCGTGTACGGGGCCAACGAGCGTCTGGGCGTCGCCTTCCTGGGTGTGGGCGGCCGTTGCCAGGCCCACATCGACATCATCAACGAACTCGCCAAGCAGAACAAGGGCGTGGCCCCTGTCGCCGTCTGCGACGTGTGGGACGGCAACGATGAAGTCTACCGGGGCGGCCGCGGCCTGTATCCTTCCGCCAAGAAGTGCGGCCTCGATCCCAACGACAAGGTGCACGTCACCAAGGACTACCAGAAGCTCCTCGACCTGAAAGAAGTCGACATCTGCTGCATCGCCACGCCCGACCACTGGCACGCCAAGATGTCGATTGACGCCGCCGCCGCGGGCAAGGACGTCTACTGCGAAAAGCCGATGACCAAGACCATCGACGAGGCGCACGCCGTCGTCGACGCCATGGTCAAGAACAACCGCGTCATGACCGTGGGCGTGCAGTCGATGGCCGACCCGACCTGGCTCCGCGCCAACGAGTTGATCCGCAAGGGCAAGATCGGCCACGTCGCCCAGGCCCAGACCAGCTACTATCGCAACTCGAACATGGGCCAGTGGCGCTACTACAAGCTCACCAAGGACATGACCCCCAAGACCGTCGACTGGGACATGTTCCTCGGCCACAAGTTCAGCGTGAAGGACGGCGTGCCCCTCGGGCCGAAGATTCCCTTCGATCGCGCCATCTACGGGCAATGGCGCTGCTACTGGGATTTCGGCGGCGGCATGTTCACCGACCTGTTCGTGCACCAGACCACCCACATGATCGCGGCCATGGGCGTGCGTTACCCGGCCCGTGTCGTGGGCGCGGGCGGCATCTACCTCGAGTATGACCAGCGCGACGTGCCCGACGTGGCCACCGTCGTCGCCGATTACGACGAGGGCTGCCAGCTCATGATCACCGCCACCATGATCGCCAAGTACCCGATCGAGGAAGTCATTCGCGGCCACCTCGGCACCATCAAGTTCGTCAAGAACGGTTTCCAGATCATCCCCGACGATCCCAAGGGTGGCGCGGGCATCCCGGCGCGGCTGGAAAAGACCATCGACGGCGAGTTCGTCGATTGCAGCCCGCCGACGGGCCGCAACGCCGATACCATGGCCCTCTGGGAAAACTTCCTCGAATGCGTCCGCAAGCGCGACCGCAACACGCTCAGCACGCCGGAACTGGGCGCGGCCGCCTTCACCACCGTCAACATGGGCGTGCAGAGCTACCGCGGCGGCAAGGCCCTGTTCTGGAACAAGGACCAGCGCAGCGTGGCCCCCGCCGATGAATCGTGGGCCAAGAAGTGGGAAACCCGCTCCGAAAAGCGCGGCAAGCCCAATCAGATCATCGGCTGGCAAGCGGGCGAAACGGGCAGCATCATCACGCCCCCCGATTATCAGGACCTCGCGGGCCCCTGGGTCAATGGCAAGGATCCGGCCAGCTGAGCCCCACCGCTCCAACGTCAAGCAACAGGGCCGGGGACTTGACCCCCGGCCTTGTTGCGTCAAGGAGAAGCCACTTCACTGGCCGAGCCATAGAATGACATCAGATCGCTAGGGGTGTCCGCCCTGCTGTTGTCGAGGGCGGGCTGAGATCAGACCCTTGGGACCTGATCCGGTTCAGACCGGCGTGGGAAAGCGAGCACACTTCTGAAGAACCTGTGCAGACTCCTCCCGATGTCCCGCCAGCCAGCACTGCGGTCGCGGTGCGTAACCAGGAGAAAGCCATGACCCAGCTCGAAGCAGCCCGCCAGGGGATCATCACGGATGAGATGTATTACGTGGCCAAGCGCGAGGACCTCGAGCCGGAACTGGTTCGCGATGAAGTGGCCCGCGGCCGCATGGTCATTCCCGCTAACAAGGTGCATCTCGAGAAGCGGCTCGAGCCCATGTGCATCGGCGTGGCCTCGGTATGCAAGATCAACGCCAACATCGGCAACTCGGCGGTCACCAGCAAGGTCGACGAAGAGTTGGAGAAGCTGCACACCGCCGTCCACCTGGGCGCCGACACGGTGATGGACCTGTCCACCGGCGGCAACATCGACGCCATCCGCCAGGCGATCATCGAGGCTTCGCCCGTGCCGATCGGCACCGTGCCGGTCTATCAGCTCATTCAAGACGTGCAGGACCCGAACGAGCTGACGCCGCGGATGGCCCTCGACATGGTCGAGCACCAGGCCAAGCAGGGCGTGGACTACATGACGATCCACGCGGGCGTGCTCCGCGAATACCTGCCGTTGACGGCCAACCGCGTGACCGGCATCGTCAGCCGCGGCGGCTCGCTGATGGGGGCGTGGATGCTGGCCCATCATCAGGAGAATTTCTGGTACACGCACTTCGACGAACTGTGCGAGATCATGAAGGCGTACGACGTGACCTTCAGCCTGGGCGACGGCCTCCGCCCGGGCAGCCTCGCCGACGCCAACGACAAGGCCCAGTTCGCCGAGCTGAACACCCTCGGCGAGCTGACCCTGAAGGCCTGGCAGCACGGCTGCCAGGTCATGATCGAGGGCCCGGGCCACATTCCCATGCACCTGGTGAAGATGAACGTGGAGAAGGAACGCGAGGTCTGCCACGAAGCACCGTTCTACGTGCTCGGGCCGCTGGTCACCGATATCGCCCCGGGCTACGACCACATCACCTCGGCGATCGGGGCGGCCCTCGCGGCCGAAGCCGGCGCGGCCATGCTCTGCTACGTCACCCCGAAGGAGCACCTTGGCTTGCCCAACAAGGACGACGTGCGGCAGGGTGTGATCGCTTACAAGATCGCCGCCCACGCCGGCGACATCGCGCGGGGCCGCAAGAACGCCCGCCAGCGCGACGACGAACTCTCCAAGGCCCGTTTCGAGTTCGACTGGAACCGTCAGTTCGAGTTGTCGCTGGATCCGGAAACAGCCCGGTCCATGCACGACGAAACGCTGCCGCAAGAGGTGTTCAAGTCGGCCAAGTTCTGCTCGATGTGCGGGCCCAAGTTCTGCTCGATGCGGATCACCCAGGACATCCGCAACATGGCCCAGAACAACGCCGAGGCCCTCACCATCGGCGACGGCAAGGCATGACGACCTGTGCGAAGCCACGCCAGCGAATTCGCAAACCAAATCAGGGTAATGGTTTATGTAGCTATGGCGGGCTGCGCGGATTTTCTCGAGTTTTCCGCGCAAACTGCCCGGGCTGACTCGTCTACTAGAATAGGGAAAGACGCACCTATTCCGTTGCTGCAGGCTACTGTAACGTATTTGTAAGCTGAAGGTTACGAATCAGTATGACTTGCAAAATTTTGTGAAACAAAACCGCCCGCAATGACACCTAAAGGGTGTCTGGTAATGTGAAGTAACAACGGACTCGCACCCCTAACCTCCCTCCCGGAAAGACGCCATGAAACGCTGCATTCTCCCCGTGGTGGCACTCCTGCTGGCAACGACGAGCGATGATTTGCTCGACCTTGGCATCGTCAACAAGGCAGAGGCTCAGCAACGGCGCTACGCCAATCGCCGTCGGCCTCAGGCGCGGCGAAATTACAACAATCGCAATCGGGGCCGCTATGGCCGCCGCACTTCGCCGGCCCAGCGCTATCGCTCGAATCAGGCCCGCCAGATGCAGAACATCCGCAACCAGATCAATCGCCAGATGCAGGCCTACCGCGCCGCCATGCAAAAGCAGCAGCAGGCCATCGCCCAGCAGCAGCGCGATGCGGCCAACGGCATCTACACGCTGCCCAATGGAGAT
>JBFWSD010000876.1:0-3896 GCA_050248575.1 Gemmataceae bacterium | reverse complement strand
CGGGCTCAGGCGCGGCGGACGTCTGCTGGGCGCGCCTCAGCAGCCGGGCTTGTTCACCGAGCCCGAAGACGTCGAGGATCAGGACGACCTTGCCATCTCCCAAGATGGTGGCCCCGGAGAAGTAATCGAGCCCGCGCAGCTCTTTCCAGAATGGCTTGACCACGATTTCCTGTGCATCCAGGATCCTGTCGACTACCAGGCCAAACTGCTGATCGCCGGATTGCAGGACGACGATGTTCAGGACATGCCCTGCCGACTCGTCAGCGTCGTCGAACATTCGTTTCAGGCAGAGGAGCGGCAGGAGGCGCCCGCGATAGCGGTAGAAGCGTGCATCCAGGACAGTCTCGAGGGCCGCGGCGATCCTGTCTTCCTTGAGCCGGACGAGCTCGACGATGCTGACCTGTGGAATGGCGTAGCGCTCGCCAGCGCTGGTCACGATCAGCACCTTGATGATGGCCAGCGTGAGGGGAATGCGGATGTGGATCGTGGTGCCGCGGCCGACCTGGCTGCGGACGTCGATGGAGCCGCCAATCTTCTCGATGTTGTTGCGGACCACATCCATGCCGACGCCGCGGCCCGAGACGGCGCTCACCTCGGCAGCCGTCGAGAAACCCGGCGCAAAGATCAACTCGATGGCCGTCTGGTCGCTCATCCGTTCCACCTGATCGGCTTCGACGAGATGCAGAGCGAGGGCCTTCTGGCGGATGCGCTCGGGATCGATGCCGGCTCCGTCGTCGGAGATTTCCACGTTGACCTGTCCGCTCTCGTGATAGGCGCGTAGCCGCAGCTGCCCTTCGGGCGGCTTGCCGGCCGAGGTGCGCTCGCCAGGCTTCTCGATGCCATGGTCAATGGCGTTGCGAACGAGGTGTGCCAGGGGATCGCGAATGGCTTCGATGATCGTCTTGTCGAGCTCGGTTTCGTTGCCGTGCATTTCCAGCCGGACTTGCTTGCCGAGAGCTTGGGACACATCGCGGACGAGGCGCGGAAACCGCTGCCAGACGTTGCCGATCGGCTGTAGTCGCGTCTTCATGACGTTTTCTTGCAGTTCCGACGTGTTCAGGTTGAGTTGCCGGCAGGAACTTTGCAAGGTGGGATCGGCGAGCCGCGACGCATATTGCAGGATCTGATTCCGGGCCAGGACGATCTCGCTCGAAATGTTCATGAGCTTGTCGAGCAGCTCCACGTTGATCCTGACACTGTTCTCGTACGTCGCTGACGAGGCAACGGCATCCGTCGGCTCGTCCGCTACGCTGCCCGGAACAGGCTCTGCCTGGTTGGGGCGGGCGAACTGAAGATCCGTGGTGAGCGAAGTGTCGGGCTCGATTCCGGTCGGCGGTGCCTTCGGAATGACCGTCTTGGGGGCTGCCGCCGCGCGCTGCCCTGTGGCGAGGGCTTGCAAGTGTTCGATCACGTCGCGAAACTCGTTTTCTCCTTCCGCGCCGGTCGCCTCGATGCTGGTCAGCATCTTGCGAATGGCGTCGACCATCGCGAGCAAGCCGCTGACGATGGCCGTGGACAGCTTCAGGTCGCCTTCGCGCAGCTTCGTGAGCAAGTCTTCGCCGGCATGGGCCACCGCCTGCAGCTTCTGCAGGCCAAGAAAGGCACAGCTGCCCTTGATGGTGTGCACGGTGCGGAAGATGCGCGTCAGGGCCTTGTCGTCGCTGCCGGAGCGTTCGAGCGTGACCAGGTCGCTATCGAGCTGTTCGAGGTTCTCGAAGCTCTCGATGAGGAATTCTTTGGTTGCTTCTTGAAGTTCTGACATGGCATTTCGACTCAGAGCGCAAACGATTCTTCAATGAGTGACCTGACCTCCGCTGTCTTGAAGGATTTGTCGCAGATGCCCAGCACGCCCAGCTGTTGAATGGCTGCAAGCTTCTCGGCATTCGTTTCGGTGGTGGTCATGATGACGGGTACGGCCCGGCACAGGCTGCGCTTGCGGATGTACGCCACCAGTTTCTGCCCATCCATCTCCGGCATGTTGTAGTCGGTCACCACCAGATCGAAGTCGCGGGTCTCCAGGAGGACGACGGCCTTGGTGCCGTCGTCGGCTTCGGTGCAATGCTGGAAGCCGAGCTCGCCAAGCACGCCGCGAATATGACGCCGGGCAGAGGCACTGTCGTCGACGATCAGCACCTGCGCGTCGGGCGCCGGCTTTCGTTCCGGCAATTGCGTTGCTGGTGCGCCGCTCGTGCCGGCCAGTGCCTTCCGCAGTTCGGCGGCGCCGAACGGTTTGAGCAAGATCGTGACGTTGCGGATGGCGCTCACTTGCTTCTTGACCCGATCGACGTCGGCTTCGCTCGAAATCAGGATGAAGGGCAGCTCCGTGAGGTTGCGGCGTTCGCGCATTCTACCCAGCAACTCGATGGCGTCCATGTCGGCCAGTTGCATGGCGCTGACGATGACGCCCGGCCGGAGCGCCTGCACGCGATCCAGAGCCTGCTGGCCGCCTTGACAGCATTCGACCTGCTGCAGACCCACTTCTTCGAGGAGCTTGCGGATCACCGACGATTGAAAGCGCGAGGGCTCGATCAAGAGGGCAGATTGGCTTCGCGACGCGTCTGCTGCGGATTGCCCCGGCACAAATTCAAGCGTCGAGCTCGTGGGGCTGGGAGCCGGTGCCTTCGGCATCGTGACGACGCGTGACGCCTTCTCGCATTCGACCAGGGCACCGACCACCTCGGCCATGGTTGCGTAACGCTCGGCCGGCTTCTTCGCCATCATGCGCCGGTACACCTCTTCCAGACAAGGCGGCACATCGGGGCATGCCTCGCGCAACGATGGAATGGGGGCCTGATGGTGCTGCAGCAGGATTGCCATCGTGTTTTCGCCACGGAAGGGCGGGCTCCCCTTGAGCAAGTAGTAGAGCGTGCAGCCAAGACTGTAAATGTCCATGCGATGATCGGCGCTGCCGGGATCTTCCGCCTGCTCCGGCGGCAGATAGTCGATCGTGCCCACCACGGCTCCGGTCTGCGTGAGAGCGCTGCGCTCCGTGTCCTCGGCGGCGCAGTCGTGAAAGCGCGCCAGCCCCAGGTCGGCGACCTTGACGATACCGCTCTTGTCACGCATCAGGTTGGACGGTTTGATGTCCCGGTGAATGATCCCTTCGTAGTGCGAATAGACCAGGGCCTTCGCCGCCTGGATGATGTAGCCAACGGCTTCCCAGACTGGCAGCGGACCCCATTGCCGCACCATGTGATGCAGATCCCGCCCCTCGACATATTCCATGACGAGGAAGTGTCCGATCTCCGCCTCGCCGGCGTCGAAGGCCATCACGATGTTGGGATGCGCGAGACGAGCGATTGCCTCCACCTCGCGTTCGAAGCGCTTCAGAAAAGTGCCCGAATGCGTCAGTTCGGTGGGCAAGACTTTCAAGGCCACGATCCGCTTCATGCGTCGGTGCTTGGCCCTGTACACGGTGCCCATGCCGCCGGCGCCGATTCGATCCAGCACAACATAACCGCCGATGATCAGCTCGTGGAACTTGCGCTCTCGAATTGCTTCGGCCTGGAACTGCGTGATGGTCTGATCGTCCGTCAACAAGCGGGCCAAGGCTTCGCCGTCCGGTGCTTCGTGCGCAACGGCTTCGATTCGCCAGAGGTCTTCCAGCGAGAGTAGCCCACTATCTTTGAGGTTCTCCAGGAACTGCTCGCGCGAGATCATCTCCCTGCTCCGACTCGTTTCATCGGCAGGCGTCGCGAGTCACAACGCTTCCTGACGAGCCTTCAATGTTACGGAATGCGCTGGCGCACCGCACGAAAAATCCAGCGTAGACAACTCCCGAACGATCGGGTTGTAGTGACAATGCCAGGCTTGACACTTACAGCAGCCGGCGGCCTCGCGGGCCGCGCGGCATCGGTCCATTGCAGCTCGTAGCCGGCTTCGCCGTAGACCGGGCC
>JBFWSD010000875.1:0-3904 GCA_050248575.1 Gemmataceae bacterium | reverse complement strand
GACGAGGCGCTGCGAGCACGCTTGCAGGCCATCGACGCCCCAGAGCGGCAGTCGGCCCTCGCCGCCGTGGTCAAGCTGGCGGCGGAGGCCGGCTTTGTCTTCACGGCCCAGAGTTATGATGAGGCCCTGAGGGGCGAACTGGCCCACCAGCACTCGGCAGAGGAACTGGACGAACAACTGCTGAATCAGGTCGCGGGAGGGGGTTTCACGCTAGCACAGTGCAACAGAACCAACACAGTAGTACCGCCACCAACCAAGGGTTGATATGGAGCCAATCAGGCCATGTCTTACCGGCCCCTGACGTTGCCAGCCTGCAGAGGTATGGGGTCGAATTCCTCACGGAGCCTGCCAAGATGTCTGATCATGCTCCGTCACTTGTCACGCGAAACACGCTGGCCATTCTGCCCCTCGCCTAGTATTTAATACCCACACGGGCGACTCTCGTTACTCGCACGCCCGGGCCACTAGGATGCAAGAAGGCACCTGTCGATGAACTACTCTCAGCGCGCCGATGAGTTCATTGCCCGCATTCGTTCGGCTCAGCTCAACACCACCACCGATATCGCACTCGTCTTTCATTACGAAGACGCCAAGGGGCAGCCGCGCCGCCAGCGCGTGTCGATCACGCCAACGACCATCTTGCCCCGCTCCGATGCGCCGGATGCGCGGCCCAAGGTCAATCCGCGCCAGCTCGACGCGATCATCGACAGCATCGAGAAACGGGTCCGCCGCCCCCCCGAATCCTCCATCCTCGACGGCGTCCAGGTCAAGCTGGTCGGCATCGACCTGGAAATCGACGGTGCAATCTAGCGGCACGAGCAGCGGCGTGCTACCATTCGTTAGTTGCCGCCTACGTTCGCCCGGTTCTGTCCGCCCGGAGAGAAGTCGTTCATGAGCCAGCCGACCCAACCCGACGACGAAGGAACCTTCCATCCCCAGGAACGCCAGCCCGCCCCGGAAGGCTCGGCCACCAACTCGCAACTGCACTTTGAAGACTACCGGCAGATCCTCAAACGGGAATCGAGCCGCGACAAGAGCTGGCTGTTCGGCGTCCTGGGCCTGGTGTTCTTCCTGATCGCCGGCGCCGTCGCCGTCTACGCGATTCTCTCGAACTAGCACGCATCTCTGGCCAGCACCTGCCCGCTGGCGCCGATCAGCACGATCGCCGTGTCAATCTCTTCATTCAAGAAGCTCCGCATGAAATTGCGGGCACGCTGGCAGAGCAACTCGAAGAAGAGCGGACTGTCTTGCATCTCCTCCGCCACTTCCTGGGCCGTGTTGGCAGCGCGAAGGCGGGCCGCTCGTTCGCCGTCGGCGCCGGCCCGGACAGCCAGCTCGGCCAGGAAGGCGAAGTCTTGTCGGCTGCTCGTGCTGTGTACCGAAGCGTTGCCCGCCGCGAACTTGGCCAGCTTGCCGATCATCGCCACCAGCGTCACGCCCGTCACGCCGCTCCTGGCGCAATGCTCGAGGGCCGCGCCGAAGAACGGGCCGATCTGGATGAACGCCTCGGCCGGTGCCGTCACGAGCTGCCGCGCCAACCGCTCGCCGCGCTCGCCGACCGCGAGCACCAGTTGCCGCAGCCCTTGCGCGACCGCGACGTCGATCTCCTGCGTCACGCTCGCCAGCCAGGCCGTGGTCGAGTAGGGCACGACGATGCCGGTCGTGCCGAGGATGGAAATGCCGCCCGTGATGCCAAGGCGCGGATTGAAGGTCTTGCGGGCCATCTCCGCCCCCCCCGGCACCGAGATCGTCACGCGCAGGCCGGAACCAGCCCGGCCATGTTCGTCCAGCACCTCTTCGAGCGTGTCGGCGATCAACTTGCGTGGCGCCGGGTTGATGGCGGGCTCCCCCGGCGGCACGGGCAGCCCTTTCTTGGTGACCAGCCCCACGCCCGGGCCGCCCGCAAAGCTCACTCCTGCCGCTTCACACCAGGCCACCTCCACGATGATCTCGGCCTTGTCGGTCACGTCGGGATCATCGCCGGCATCCTTGATGACGCTGGCGGCGGCCGCATCGCTTTGAAAGCTGCACGTGTGCAGGGCAAAAGAAACGAGCTGGCCCGCGGGCAACCGAATGGCCACGACATCCTGCACGCGTTGCTCGAGCAGGGCCAGCAACGCCCCCTTGCCCGCCGCCGCCGCACAGGCTCCGGTGGTGTAACCGCTGCGCAAGTTCTCGCGGGCTGGAGTCTCCATCACGCACGCAGAGTAATCGCTCGGAAGCTGTCTGTACAGTGACCTGGGCGGAACAGGCAGCACTCTTGATTCGGTCGTTCCTCAGGCGCAAGCTGCCCGGAAGGCATGACCAAGCCATCTTGCCCGGAAACGCGGGCTGATCTACTCTGATGAAATGCAAAGCGAACCCAACATCGAGCAGTCTCCTTTCCGCATCGACGTGGCCGATCGCGTCAAGAGGCTGCCTCCCTACCTGTTCGGCAAGATCAACGACCTCAAGTACCGCAAGCGCCGGGCCGGCGTCGACGTCATCGACCTGGGCATGGGCAACCCCACCGACGTCCCCGACCCGCAGATCATCGACAAGCTGTGCGAGGCGGCCCGCGATGAGCGGAATCACCGTTATTCCGTGTCCAACGGCATCTTCAACCTGCGCCGCGAGGTGGCCCTCCGCTACCAGCGGCGGCATGGCGTGGAGCTGAATCCCGATACCGAAGTGCTGGCCGGGCTGGGCTCGAAGGAAGTGTTCAGCCACATGTGCCTGGCACTGCTCGGCCCGGGCGACACGGCCATCGTGCCGGCGCCGTCGTTTCCGATTCACGTGTACGCCGTGGCCCTGGCCTCGGGCAACGTCATCAGCATCGATTGCCAGCAGCCCGACCGCTTTCTCGCGAATGTCGCCAACACCTGCGAGCACCTCTATCCCAAGCCCAAGGTGCTGATCCTCAACTTCCCGCACAATCCGTCGACCACGGTGGTGGAGAAGGATTTCTTCATCGACGTGGTCAAGCTGGCCCGGCGTTTCGGCTTCATGGTCATTCACGACTTCGCTTACGGCGACGTCTGCTTCGACGGCTACAAGGCGCCAAGCTTTCTGTCGGTGCCCGGCGCCAAGGACGTGGGCGTGGAAACGACCACCATGAGCAAGGGCTACAGCATGGCGGGCTGGCGGCTCGGCTTCTGCTGCGGCAACACCGAGATGGTCCGGGCCCTGGCCACCATCAAGGGCTACTACGACTACGGCATCTTTCAGCCCATCCAGATCGCGGCCATCATCGCCATGCGGCTGGGCGAAGAGATCGTCGAGAAGCAGGCTCTGGAATACCAGGCCCGCCGCGATGTGCTCGTCGACGGGCTGACCCGCATCGGCTGGGAAATGGACAAGCCGAAGGCCAGCATGTTCGTCTGGGCCCGCTACCCGGAAGAATACCGGCAGCAGATGAACTCGATGGACTTCGCCATGAAACTGCTGGAAGAAGCCGAGGTTGCCGTCAGCCCGGGCGGCGGCTTCGGCGAAGCGGGCGAGGGCTACCTGCGCCTGGCCCTCGTCGAGAACGAACTCCGCCTGAAGCAAGCCGTCCGCCAGATTGCCCGCTGCCTGCGCGAAGCCTGAAACGCAGCGCGGGCGACCCGCCGACCAAGGCACTCGATTCGTCACATCTTGACAGGCTTGCTCATAGATGTGGTTCCTTTCTTCGCAGTGTGCCTCGCGGCGAAAGCAATCACGGACCGGGTCCTCAGTCTCTTTCGTACACGCTCTGGCCGCCGACCACGGTGCGCATGATCTTGATGTCCTTGATCTTGTCGGGGTCGGTCTTGTGCGGGTCCGCGGCGAGGATGACGAAGTCGGCCAGCTTGCCCGGGGTGATCGAGCCTTTCAGGTCTTCTTCGAAAGACGCGTGGGCGCCGTGCAGGGTGCAGATCTTCAGGGCCTCGTCGACCGTGACTTT
>JBFWSD010000874.1:0-3909 GCA_050248575.1 Gemmataceae bacterium | reverse complement strand
GAATGGTGGTGGACGAGATTCAGCGAATCTCGGAGAAATGCGAATGGCGGCAGAATGATCGCGCCGGTTCTGCGATTCGCGCCTGGCGCGGCACGCCGGTCGCAGCGAAGACGCGAAGCTTGCCGGTCGCGAATGCTGGGCAGGATCAAGCTAACTTTGACGGCGGAGTTCACGAAGATTGCGTGATCTGCGTGTCGGCAGCGAGCGGTCCGCGGCGCGGCACCAGCGTGAGGTGGCCGTTGAGCAGGTGCGGGTGCCCTTCACCGTCGCGGTCGCGGCTCCAGCAGTTATTCCATTCTTCCCAGGTTAACGGCACTCTGGAAAAGAACAGATCCCGGGCATGAAGATGAGGCAGGCTGTCGACAGCGTGGCCATCGAGCGGAACGGGCGCGATCCTGTCGGCATTGGCCCGCAAGTTGTAGGCCACGGCCTGCCCGTTCAACTGTTCCGTCCAGACCAGCAGCTGCTGGCTGGTGAGATCGTAGCGCGTGACCGAAGCGGGCAACACTTCGCGCAGCTGTTCGCGGACCATGTCGACCCCTGCGAGCTTGTAGAGCCCGGCCAGCGCCGAGTCGATCACTTCCTGCTGTTCCTTGTCGAGGTGATGCAACCAGCCCTCCTGGAGAATGCCGGCCACCAGCCAGCGTGCACTCAGCTCGAACGAGAGCCACACGGGTTCATCGTGATAGTCGGTGTGTACCACTTCGATGCGGATGCGATTGCAGGAGAGCACGACCTGGCCGCAGGAGATGGGATGTTCGCGCCAGGTCTTGCTGAGGCGCACGAGCATGATGAACTCGCGTTCGACGAAGAGCTGCACGGCGCGGGCCACTTCCTCGAGCCCTTCGCGGTAGGCGCGCGCTTGCCGCCACGAGCCGGTGCGGTAGGCGGCCCGTTCGGCGCGACGGAGCTGGCCATAGAGCTTCGGGATCGTCCCCGAGTGGAAGCCGGGCCGCAATAGCTGTTTCACGGTCTCGCCGTGCGTGCCGACGCTGACCGGTTTGAGACGCTGCGGACGGTTGGCCCGGAACAGTTGCCAGTTGCCCTGCATTTCCCAGATGAAGAAGGCAACGATGGAGGGGAACAGCCACAACGTGGGCACGATTACCACGAAGGTGAGCACCACGGCCACCACCACGCCAGTGTGGGGCACCAGGCTTTCGATATGAGTCGCCGGGTTCATCCAGTGCACGTAAAGCGGCCACAGCAGCATGAACTTGAACGCCAGTGACGAGATGGGCAGCTTGAACGGGTTGATGGTCGGTTCGATGAAGAGCACGAAGTAGAGGCGGATCAGGTAGGCAAAGGGGAACCAGAGCACGGTCAGGGCGCCGCGCAGGAGCTGGCTCACCTGGCTCTCGTCGCCGCGGAAGCGCAGGCGCTCGTCCACCGAGTAGAGCACGTATTCGACGGCGGAGCTGATCTGCTTGAAGAAGCGATAGGTGATCCGCACCACGCCCTGGAGCACGTCGAAACGGAGCCTGCTGTAGACAATGATGAACAGTTCGACGAAGGCTTCGTTGAGGGAAGAGCCAAGCCGGGTGTGGTTGAGCACGATCACCGCCATCAGGAAGCTCATGATGAGCATCCCCCAGTCGCCGAAATGCTCGGGAAACGCCAGGTGCAAGAGGGCCACCACCGCCAGCGGCTTGAGCACGTACCATCTGAAAAAGACGGATGGCCAGCTATGGAAGAGATGCTGCACCTCGCGGCGATTCCAGAGCCGCACCGGCCCTTCCACGCCAAGGAAGTAGATGGAGTGGCCGAGAGTGCGCACGCCGCCCGCGAGGATGCCGCGCAGGGTGCCGCTGTGCATCAGCATGAGAAAGAACAGCCCGATCGCCCCGAAGGTCCAGTCGGGCAATTCGGCGCTGCCGCCGAAGTACTCGCTGTAGAGGAGCTTGACCCCTTCCACCAGGGCATAGGCGCCGCCAAAGGGCAGAATGATATTGAGCGTGAAGAAGCGGCCCAGCGCCGTGCCAAAGAACAGGCTGCTCAGGCTCTCGATGCCGCGCATGTAAAACTCGCCGCGGCGATAGACACCCTCGAGCGGCGGATAGAGCCGCTTGTCGAGCTGCTGCAGCGGGTCCCCCTGCCAGTAGGAGTAGGGATCATTGATCGAGGGCAGCTTCAGCTGATTCCGCGAAATCGTGTCGCGCAGGTCGGTGAAGGTGAAGAAGCCGTATTCCTTGATGCGGTCAAGAATCTCTTCGATCATCTTCTCGAGGGCCACTTTCTCCGGGGGCGAGGAGGCCCGTAGCCCGACGTCGTCAAAGACGTTTTCCAGAATGGGGCGGAAGCGTTCGCGCAGCCGTTGTTCGCTGAGATGTACGGCACTCTTGAGGAGCTTGACCAGGAGTTGACGATGCTCGTCGGAGACGCGGGCCTGGGTCAGCCGCGCCGCCGCACTGCGCAGATGCTTGGTCGTGTGCACGATCTGCAAGCTGGTCAAGGGGCGCTTGATGGGCCTTTTGCCCATGGAATGCAGCCACTCGACGATGTCGAGCGTGTAGAGTTTTTGCTGGTTCTCGAGGTAAGCGTTCTGCAAATCGTGGAGGAGCTTGGCCTCCACGGGCCACTTGCCCTGGTCGGCCTTGTCGAGCAGTTCGGGCAGCACCTTGAGCCACTCGCCGGCCTCGTCGTCGGTGAAGTGGAGCGTATCTTGCAAGTGCTTGGTGAGCACCTCGAGGTGATGGAAGGCGTCTTCACGAGTTTGCGGAGCGAGGGCAGCGGGCGCGACGCGGGCGGCCCGTGTGCGCAAGATGGCGGCCCGCACGATGTCGTCGTCTTGCACGGCGCGGTCCGCGGTGGCGATCAGCCGCCAGTAATAGTCATTCGATTCGTCCGAGCTGGTGTCGGTGCGAACGACAGGATCGGGGGCGCCGGCCAGCCGCGTGCGCGTGAATACTTCATCGGCATCGATGTCCTGGGCCAGGAGGCGGTCGATGGCTTCGAAGTCGCTCAAGGCCGGGAAGTAGGTGGCCCGCAGGTTGCTGCGGAAGTAGCGCAGCTCGAGATAGACGGCCGCGAACTCCACGTAGACCTGCACGTCTTCCCTGGGCGGCAGCAAGTATTCCTCTTGCTCGAGGACCGTACGGATTTCTTCGAATTCCGTCTGGCCGAGCTGGGCAATGCGCTGGCGCACATCCATGGCGGTGAGGCGGCCTTCACTGATGCGCTTGTTGAGGGCCAGGTGCACATGCGCATGAAACAGGATGCGCCAGAAGCGGAGCAAGACCGCGTCCTTGCCCAGGGCCTGCAGCTGCTCCGTACTGGGGCGGACCATCAAGGTGACGATGGAGGGGAGCAATCGGTCGGGCTCGAGGTCGAGCTCGTCCTGCTCGACGTGGCGGAAGAGGACCTGTCTCTCGAAGGAGTAGCACCACTCGTGGGGTGCGTGCACCAAGAGGTGGGGCACCTTGTACTCGGACTGCAACACCCGGCGCATGATCCGGGGCGTGACCAGCACCACGGCAGGGTCCACGTCCTGGATCGCCAAGCTCAGTTCAGCCAGCTCCACCCGGTGATCTCCTTGTGAGATGATCTCTCTCAGGTTACCGGAAGGCAGACGCGCAAGCAATCGCTCAGTAGGGCGGGCGAGTAAAGGTGGGCAGAAAAATGGGCGTCCCCCCTGCCTTCCACGCCTGCCCAGACTGGTGCCCGCGGGCCAGCAACTGCTCTGGAGTGGCCAATGGTGGGTCGCTATAAGAGCGGCCCCGGTGAGCGCAGGTGTGCCCCGGTTAGACCCAAATCGGATTCAGGACAGGAGCAGACAGGCATGCGAAACGTATTCTGGTGTGGCGCCAGCTTGATGCTGACGGCTGCCGTCGCCGTGTACCTGGCGGCCAGCTATGCGGCCAAGCACGAGGATTATCACGCGCACACGCGCCAGCGCGAACTGGGCCGCCC
>JBFWSD010000873.1:0-3910 GCA_050248575.1 Gemmataceae bacterium | reverse complement strand
GACCGTCATGCCCTCCTACCGCATCGTTTGCTACACGCCGGGCTGCGGCGAGGAAGCCGTTTACAACATTGCCGCGCGCTGGAGCGACGGGGCCACCGAAGAGCTCAAGACCTACGCCTGCACCTGCGAAGCCTGTCTGCCCAGCTGGTTTCACAAGACCTGCGTGCGGCAGAAGGGCTGCCGCCCTGCCCCGGGCGAATCGCTCGACAAGCCTGGCGTCTTTCGCCTCCAGCGCGGCAAGCGCGACCGCGAGATCGAACGTCTCGTCGATCTCGAAAAATCACTTCGCGACAACGGCGAACGCTGAGCACACCCGGGCCAGGTGCTTGCTTGCCCGCTCGCGCCCGAGTATCCTCGCTTCCGTTCCCATTCCCTGGACCCCACGCGGAGATCATCCATGGTACGCATTCGCAGTCTCGCGGGCCTGTTCCTGCTGTTGAACCTGGTTGCCCTGGCGCCGGCCGACGCGCCCCCGGAAGGCTTCACCTCTCTCTTCAATGGCAAGGACCTCACGGGCTGGAAAGTCCCGGAAGGGGACAATGGCCACTGGACCGTCAAGGACGGCGTCATCGACTACGACGCCAAGAGCGAGGCCAAGGGGGACAAGAACTTGTGGAGCGACAAATCCTACAAGGACTTTGTGCTCAAACTCGAGTGGCGCTTGAAGCCCGACGCGGGCTACGCCAACTCCGTGCCGGTCATCCTGCCCGACGGCTCGCACAAGAAGGGCGAAGACGGCAAGGAATTGCGCGTGGCCATCGAAGACGTGGATTCCGGCATCTACCTGCGCGGCTCGTCCAAGTCGCAGGTCAACATCTGGATGTGGCCCATTGGCTCGGGCGAAGTCTACGGTTATCGCAACGACAAGAAGCAGCCCGCCGAGGTGCGCGCTGGCGTCACCCCCAAGAAGCGGGCCGACAAGCCGCGCGGCGAATGGAATGCCTTCGAGATCACCGTGAAGGGGGACCGCCTGTGGGTCAAGCTGAACGGCGAGGAAGTGATCGCCAACGCCCAGCTGCCCGGCATCCCGGCGGAAGGGCCGCTTGCCCTCCAGCATCACGGCTCGTTCAACGCGAAGACGGGCAAGTGGAGCGGCCCGCCCAGCCTGATCCAGTTCCGCAACATCTCGATCAAGGAACTGAAGTAAGTTGGCGTACCGGCTTTAGCCGGCAGGAAAGTTGAACCAGTGGGGAGACTAGACTTGATTCCAGGTGCACATCCGTTGGCGCTTCGATATTTCCGGCTAAAGCCGGGACACCAACGGGTTAAAGCCGGGACTCCAACTGCCAGCGCTCGATGAAGGCTTCCAGCCCCTGATAGAAGGCGGTCACCAGTTTGCCGAAGAAGCCGCGGAAGCGGCGTTCGGCGCGGCCGTCCGGTCCAGTCACGACGTGAATGGCCGCGGGCGCATGGGCCTTGCGGCGGCCCAGGGCCAGTTGCGACGCTTTCAACAAGTGCTTGAACTCGTAATCGGCGTCGGGCATGGAATAGCCCACGAAGATCCACTCGCTGGCCTGCGACAGGAGCCGCCGCGCACTGTGCCAGATGGCCGGATACGCGAAGGTGCGATACGACTTCGTGAAGCTGAAGGTGGCCATGTGGGTGCTGATCATGTTATTGCAGAAGCGGCAGGCGCGCTGCCGCGGATCGACCCCCAGGGCCTCGTCGAAGTGCTTGTCGGTGATGGACTCGTCGAAGAGGCGAAAGTCGGCCTTCACCAGCCCGACCATGTCGTGAAGGGCCAGCTTGCGATCGAGATCGTAGAACATGCTGGCGCAATTATCGCAGTAGGCCCAGTTGCTGGAGCCGTTGATCTTGCCGACCAGCGTCCCGTCGCGCAGGGCGGTGCTGGGCTGCCCGGTGTGCCAGTCGAAGCAGTCGAACCCGTAGTTGATCGGACTGCTCCCCAGATCTTGCAGCCCGCGCTCGAGCACGATGTCCCAGTTGAGCACCACGAAGCCGGGCTGCTTTTCCTGCAGGATCTTCAGGAAGCCATCGATCATCGGCGAGGCTTGCGTGCGGCGGTCGAGGATCTGCAGCACGCGGTGCATGGTCATGCGGCGGATGGCCCGCAGCAGCTTGGGTGTATACTTGATGCCGAGGTGGTGCCCGGAATTGGCCGACAGGTCGACACAGGTGAAGAACTCCTCGAGCGAGGGCAACGGCGCCCCCGCCGCCCAGCCGAAGGCATCCCCCAGGAACTCCTCGAGCACCGCGGTGATGCATTTCTGGAGCGGGTTCTGCGACAGTTCGGGGTGCAGCAACAGATCGAAGAACTCGGACTGCGTGGGCAGCCCGGCATATCGGGAGAACCCGGCACCGAGAATGACGGCGGTGGACATGCACTCAATGATAGGTAGCACGGTCCGTCGCCACAAGCGCAGCGTGGCTGCGTGTGAAGATGTGCTCTGGATCGGTTACTGATTGACTGCGCGGGCCGCTATGCCGGGGAACCGCAAGGTGGCGGGCCGGTCGCTGTCGTCCGTTGGTTTCTCAGCCTGCGATTGCTTCCAGCCGAGGACGGCGCGAAGCTGCCGGAGTTGCTCGGGGTCGAGGTCGAGGGATTTCTGATCGAACCAGCCGATGCCGTCGGCCCAGCTTTGCTGGCGGAGCGAGATTCGGCTGCCTCCCTGGTCGTCGTGGAGAAGGGAGACGAGGAGTCGTTCATCTTCGTGAGCACCCGGAAGTTCGGCGAGGAGGCACTCGTTGTTGGCGTGCACGGCAGGATCCTTCATGGAGGAGGGCAGCAAACTGTTATTGAGATTCTGTCTCAATTCCCTGGTCATCCTATAGCCGGAAACTACGCCTGTCAATCGTCTTCGTGAAGATTTTGGCCAGGCCCTTCCCGCGGCAGCAGGTGGCTCTTCCGCTTGGACTTCCGGGTTCTCTTCTGTATCATCTACCCCGTTCAAGGAGGAAGCCCTCCTGGTCGACATCTCCCGGGCTGACCGAAAGAGGAACGCATGATCCCGATCGATCTGAGCGGCAAGCTGGCGCTCGTGACCGGCGTTGGAGACAACGTTGGTTTTGCCTGGCACATCGCCAAGGCCCTGCAGGCAGCTGGGGCCCGCTTGGTTTTTGCCTGTCATCCTCGTCTGGTTGGCATCGTCGAGAGTATCCTGGAACGCGAGGCCGACGCCGGATCTCGTGTTCTCCCCTTTAACGCGGGCAACATCAACGTCGAAAAGATCTACGCCTGCGACGTCGGCTTCGACAGCATGGCTGACGTCGACGAAAAGACCCGCACCGACCGCCGCTACGCCAAGCACGGCGACTTCTCCATCCAGGGCATGATCGACGCCCACAAGAAGGACTTCGGCGCCATTGACATCCTGGTGCACAGCATTGCCTTCAGCCCGGAAATCACCAAACGCATGCTTGAAACGTCGCGCGGCGCCTATCTGACGGCGCTGAGCGTGAGTGCTTACTCCTTGACCGCACTGCTGCGGGCCGCCGAACCGATGATGGAAAACCGGCCGGGCGGCTCCTGCGCCATCGGCCTCACTTACATGGGGGGTGATCGAGTTGTGCCCCATTACGGCGGCGGCATGTCGACCGCCAAGGCCGCCCTGCAGATCGACGCCAAGCAACTGGCGAGCAACCTGGGCGCCAAGAACATCCGTGTCAACCTGATCTCCGCCGGCCCGTACAAGTCCCGGGCCGCCAACGCCATCGGCGACATGGACAAGATGATCTCCTACGCCGCCGAACGCTCGCCCTTGCCACGCGGCATTGAGCCCGAAGAAGTCGCCAACGCCGCCGCCTTCCTGTGCAGCCCGCTGGCGTCGGGCATCACCGGCGAGATCCTGTTCGTCGATTGCGGCTACAACACCATGGGAGTCTGTGAAGTGGCAGTAATGCAGAAGCGGGGGGTTCTGAGGTCTGCTCTTTGACTTCTGCATTCGCAGCT
>JBFWSD010000872.1:0-3911 GCA_050248575.1 Gemmataceae bacterium | reverse complement strand
ATTCGCAAGCTGGCGGCACGCTGGCTGCTGCGCCTGTTGAGGCGGCGATCTCTCGGCGTCGTCATGCAACGCCCGTTCGATCCGGTTGCACGCCACGAGGGCCGCGACTGGCCCCTGTTCGGCTATACCATGGTTGGCCATCACCGCCTCGACAACATCCAGTACTGCATCGAGCAGATCCTCCGCGACGACATCCCCGGCGACCTGATCGAGACCGGCGCCTGGCGCGGTGGGGCCACCATCTTCATGCGGGCCGTCCTGGCCCAGCACCAGGTCCGCGATCGCATCGTCTGGGTCGCCGACTCCTTCGAAGGGCTGCCCAAGCCAAAATCGCCAACGGACGGCTGGGACCTGAGCGGCACGAGCTGTCTCAAGATTCCCCTCGAGCAGGTGCAGGACAACTTCCGCCGCTTCGGATTGCTCGACGACCAGGTACGCTTTCTCAAAGGCTGGTTCTGCGACACACTACCAGGAGCCCCCATCCAGCAGCTTGCCCTCTTGCGCCTCGACGGCGACCTTTACCATTCCACGCAGGATGCGCTGGAAGCACTTTATCACCGGGTGGCGCCGGGCGGGTTCGTCATCGTCGACGACTACTTCGCATGGCCCTCGTGTCGCCGCGCCGTGCAGGACTTCCTGGCCAAACATCAGCTCCAGGTCGACATCTGCCGCATCGACTGGACCGGTGTTTTCTGGCGCAAGCCACTCGCTGCCATCGGCTCTGCCCCACCGGCGCGGCACGAACTTGCCGGCGTTTCGAGCTAAGGGCTCTTCTTGCCCACGCAGAACAAAAACGTGCGCCCCTTGATGAACAGCTGGCCGCCCGAGACTGCCGGGGATGCTACCTGCGGATCGCCCAGGTCGTTGCTCGCGAGGATCTTGAGCTTGGGGCCGGCCTCGATCACCAGGCTCTTGCCCGCGCTGGCGAGGTAGATGCGGCCCTCCGGCGTGGCGACCGGGCTGGCTGCCGTCGTGGACACGTCAATCCGTTCGTGAAACAATTCCTTGCCTGTCGCCAGGTCCCAGCAGGTGAGCACACGTGGATCGTGCAGGCGATAGAGACGGCCTGCCACGATGATGGGCGAGGAGAATCCAGAGGGCACCTGCGCCGACTTCCATTTGAGCAGCGACTTGGTGACATCGCCCATGCCGGTGGGGGCAACGGCCGTGCCCGGCCCGCCGCGTCCCGAATCGCAGTAGACGATGCCATCGGAATACACAGGCGAAGCCGTATCCCCCGAGGCCTGACACCACCAGAGAATGTCTCCCTTGGCAGGATCGACGCCTTGCACGGCGTTGGAAGCCGCGACCAGGAGTTGCGTCTTGCCCCCTACCTGGGCCAGGATCGGCGTGGAATGGGTGAAGACGCCGCCCGGGCGGTCCTTCTCCCACTTCAGGTCGCCGTTCTTCGGATCGAAGGCCCACAGTTTCGAGGACTTGTTGTTCTTGTCGCATACGTAGAGAAGCACGCCATCGTTGAGGATCGGGCTGGTGCCGACCGCCACGTCGATGTTCTTGTAGTCGAATTTCTTGTGCCAGTCGATCTTGCCCTGGAAGTCGAGGGCGGCCATGCACGCGGAACCAAAGACGACGTAGACGCGTTCACCATCGGTGCAGGGCGTGGGGGCAGTGTAGCCGCCGCGCAGATCGGTGAGCAGCCAGTCGCCCGGGGGCACGATCGTGTCCCAGAGTTTTTTGCCCGTCTGCCGTGCGAAGCAGCGTACGTGATGCTCGGGGAAGTCTTTCGAAGTCTTGTCGGCGGGCCAGTAGGACAGCGTGACAAAGATGCGGTCGCCCCAGACGATCGGGCTCGACTGATTGTGATCGAGCTTCACCTTGGCATCGTCGTAGAGAGGCGCCTTCCAGATCACGTTCTCGCCGGTCTTGCCGTTCCAGGTGAGGGGCAGTTCTTTCTCGGTGGTGTGTCCTTGCCCGGTGGGACCGCGCCAGCTGGGCCAGTTGTCGGCGCGCGTGAGTCCACAGAAAATGAGCGCAACGACGAACGCGAGCAGCGCAGCTGCCCGGCCCGAGGAATCATGGTGGGTCATGCTGGAAGAATCCTCCGCGAAACGGCCCGTGTTGGCCGTCGTCGCCCGGCAGGAGCCCTGGCGGGTCGGGGGCGGCGACGTGGGGGGATTGAGTCCAAAGGTCACCTCTTCGACGATTGTACTTGCCCGGGCGTTCCAGGAAAGTACCGGGCGATGAAACCGAACCCCGGATACAATGACCTCCGGCATGGCGGCCATTGGCGGCTTCGCCACTTCGATCGACTCCCAGCGCAGGCTTACACCATGGCGAAACGGAAGACCGAACAGCCCGAGGGGGCAACGCCCAAGGCCAGGAAGTCCTCCACACCGGCCGTCGACCAGGAAGCGCCCGGCGACAACAAGGCGGGCTACACCGTGCTGGCCCGGCGCTATCGACCCGGGCAGTTCAAGGACCTCGTCGGGCAGGAGCCGGTGGCCCGGGCGCTCATCAATGCGCTGGAAAGCAACCGCGTCGCGCATGCCTACCTCTTCACCGGCGCTCGCGGCGTGGGCAAGACCTCGACGGCCCGCATCCTGGCCAAGGCTCTCAACTGTGCCAAGGGACCGACCATCTCCCCCTGCGAGCAATGCGACATCTGCCAGGCCATCGCCGGCGGCGACGATGTCGATGTGCTCGAGATCGACGGCGCTTCCAATCGCGGCATTGACGAGGTCCGCGAGCTGCGCCGCAATTCCCACTTCCGGCCCACACGTGCCCGCTTCAAGATCTATATCATCGACGAAGTTCACATGCTCACCAAGGAAGCGTTCAACGCGCTCCTGAAAACGCTTGAAGAACCCCCGCCGCACGTGAAGTTCATTTTCGCCACCACCGAGGTGCAGAAGATCCCGTTGACGATCCTGTCGCGCTGCCAGCGCTTTGATTTTGCCGGCATCGGCACCGAGCGCATCGTGGGCAGACTGCGCGAGGTTGTCGATGCCGAGAAGATTCCCACCGACGATGAGGCCCTGGAGTGGATTGCCCGCCGCGCGGCGGGCTCACTGCGCGATGCTCAATCGCTCCTTGATCAATTGCTCGCCTTCGGCGGCGGCAAGGATAGCGCAAAGCTCACTCTCGAACACGTGCATCGCTTGCTGGGCACGGCTCGCGACGAACGCGTGGTCGAACTGGCGGCCGCCATCCTCGCCCACACGCCGGGCCAGGTCCTCGAACTGCTGGCCCGCGCCGCCGACGACGGCATCCAGCTTGGCGAGTTGCTTGACCAGCTGCTCGATTACTGGCGCGATCTGATGGTGGTGCAGTGCGGCGGCCTCAAAGGACGTGATCTGAGCATTTCCGCCCGCTATCACGAAGAACTGACCAAGCAGGCCAGCGGGCTATCCCTCGACACAATACTTGCCGGCCTTGATGTCCTGTCGGCCACCAAGGCGAGGCTCCGGGGTACGCATCATGCCCGGGTGTTGCTGGAGATGGCCTTGGTTCGCCTGAGCCGGCTCGAAGAGCTGGCCCCGATCGGGCAGCTTGTCCAGGCACTGGCGGGAAAAGGGCCAGCCCCCGCGACGGGGGCGGCAAAGCCTGATCCAACCCGAACACTGCCGCGCGCGAGTCACCAGGAAGCTGCCTCACGTGTCACCCCGCCTCCCGTCGCAGTCGTTCGCGAGATGACGGAGGGGAATGTTGCGGAAGTTTGGTCACAAGTACTTGATAATTTAGGACCTATGTTCAGAAACCAGCTCGCATCGGCGACAGCAGCAATTTCCGGGCCAAATGCGCTAGTCCTGACCTTTTCCGACTCGTATAATAGGGAGCATTGCCAGGAACCAGGGCGGGCCGAAAGAATCGAAAAGGCCCTCGAAAAAGTCACTGGCAAGGCATGGAGTTTGCGTTTCGACCTTGCTTCCGGGGTCAAGGAAGCAGCGAAC
>JBFWSD010000871.1:0-3915 GCA_050248575.1 Gemmataceae bacterium | reverse complement strand
TGGCCGTTGTAGCTGACGGCCTCGGCGGGATGAAGGTTGTAGAAGTAGCCGAACACGGGATGGATCTTGCGGCGGCCCAGCTTCTGGGCGAGGGCCAGGTAGTTCTTGATGTTGCGTTCGACGCGAGCCTTGTTCAGCCCGTCGAGTTCGGGCAGCACGCGCTGATACCAGTAGATCGCGTGCTCCTGGATGTTGACCTGGGCGGTTGGCTCTTGCTTGAGAGAGTGTTCCCACCAGCGGTCGGCGAGCTCGAGGCGCTCGGCCGATTTCTTGGGCCTGTTCAGGTCGAGCCTGGCCAGCGTCTGAAGGGCGGCATCGTCGCCGCGTGCCAGGAGGGGCAAGCCAGTATCCCAGTCGCCCTGGAGAAAGCACGCGTAGGCGCCGGCCAGCGAACAGGCCTTGGCGTTGTCGGCATCGGTCTCGAGGGCGGCAAAGACCTTGTCGAGCGCCTGGAATTTCTTCTCGATGTTCTTGGTTTCCACTGCCCGTGCGGCGAGCGCCTCGGCGAGGAGCAGGTTGCGGGTCTTCTTGGCCGCGGCCAGCGCCATCTCGTCGAAACCGCGTGCGGCCTCGAAGTTGTTGGCCGCGATGGCCTGCGTGCGCGCCAGACTGGCCCGTTCCACGGCGCCAAGGCACTCCTGCGGCGTTGCCGACTTGATCAGCGCGGGCATGAGGGCCAGTTTCATGGCCAGCACATCGGTCTGGTAGGAGCCGGCCAGGGCGTCGGCGGCGGCGTAGGCGGTGCCCGCATCGCCAACCTTGCTGGCAATCTCGCGCCCTTGCTTGAAGAGCGCATACCGGGTGGCCGGTTCGATGGTGTTGCGGCCGTCTTCGAGCAGTTTGCGGGCCAGCGCGCGTTGCTGCTCGCGCGTCTTGGCAGCGGCGAACAAGTCCTTGTAGATCTCGCCAATCAGCTCATTGGCCAGCTTCTCCGCGTCGGCCTCGGGCAGCTTGGACTGTTCCACCACGGCCGGTTTGTCCAGCGGCGTCAGCACGATGCTCTGGTACTTGTGCGATGCTTCCCAGGAGGCCAGGAAGAAACCGGAGAGTTTGAGGTTACGCAAATAGCTGGCGATGCCAAGCCGGCGGAGATCGCCCTTGAAGTTGACGATCTCCTTGTCGTCGCAGGTGACGACGAGCTCCGCGCGGCGAACCCTGCAGCGGATGGTGGTGGACTTGCCCTGTTCGAGGACCTGCCCCTTGTAGGCGGTTTCGTTGTTGCGTGTCTCGCGGTCGTCGACGAGCGTGACGCCGGATTGTTCGAAACGATTGTCGAAGACGAGCGCGAAGTTGCCCGTGCCGGCGGGCAAGCCGAGGTAGAGGGTGCGGCCCTGCGTGAGGGGCTCGACCACCACTTCCAGGTCGTATTCTTGCAGTGCTGTTTCGAAGGGGAGCTTGAGGCGCGGAATCTGGCGGTCGGCGACTTTGCCAATGAGCTCGCCGTCGTGCATTTCCCAGCTGCCCCCGATGCTATCGCGGCCAACCTCGATGCGATCCAGCAGATCGACCGCCCGCGGCCTGGGCAGCGGTTTCGGTTCCGGCTTGGGCTCCGGTTTCGGCTCGGGCTTGGACTCCGGTTTCGGTTCAGGTTTCGGCTCGGGCTTGGGCTCTGGTTTCGGTTCCGGCTTGGGTTCGGGCTTCGGTTCCGGCTTTGGTTCGGGTTTCGGTTCCGGCTTGGGTTCCGGTTTCGGTTCAGGCTTGGGTTCCGGTTTCGGTTCTGGTTTCGGTTCCGGCTTGGGATCGGGTTCGGGTTCCGGTTCGGGCTTCGGCTCTGGTTTTTGCTCGGGGCTGCCAGGTTCCGAGTCGGGCAGCGGAATCGGCTCGCGCTTTGGTTCCGGTTCGGGCACGGGTGTCGTATCGACGACGGCCACTGCCTCCGGCGTCTCGACTTCGACGTTTGTCTGGCGCGGCACGATGACAAAGGCCAGCGCGGCCGCTGCCAGCACGCCGAGCACGCCAGCGCCGGCGAGGGCGTACTTCAGCCCATGGTGCTGGCGCGGTTCGGCCTTTTGCCCCATCGGCAATGCCGGGCTGCCCGCCTTCTTCGGCGCGGCAGGCGTCGCCTTTTCGTCCAGCTGCAACTTCGACGGCCGCGGGCCGACGGCCGCCACCTTGTCGCTCAGGTTTGCCGAACGCTGCGGCTCGTTGAGTTCCACGGTCGATGGCCGGGCTTCCCGGGTCGTGCTGAACGCCGTGGCCGCCACCGGCGCCGCGGGCACGGGCGCCGCTGCGAAGCCGCCAAACGGACTCGGGGCAATCTCGGCGTTCCATTCCTTGGGGCAGAACGGCAGCAACGACTCCGCCACCGCCGCCGCCGAGGCGGGCCGATCCGCCGGCTTCTTGGCCAGCAGCGACTCGACGATGGCTTGCAGGCGCGCGTTCACCTCGGGACGCAACGCCTTCAGGTCGGGCGGAGCTTCCGAGCGATGCTTGAGCAACACTTCCATCAGCGTGCTGGCACGGAACGGAGCACGGCCCGCCAGCACGTAGTAGAGGGTGCAGCCCAGCGAATAGAGATCACAGCGGGCGTCGATCCCTTGCGCGTTGACCGCCTGTTCGGGAGCGATGTAATCGGGAGTGCCCACGACCGCTCCGACGCGGGTGAGTTGCGTTTGGTCGTCGTAGCCTTCGGCCAGCCGGGCCAGGCCCATGTCGAGGATCTTGAGCAGCGGGGACTCGTCCGCGCGCGGCGGCCGCGCCACCAGCAAGTTGGCCGGTTTGATATCGCGATGGATCAGGCCGCGCTCGTGCGCGTGCTGCAGGCCGAGCGCCGCCTGCCGGAGGTACGCGCAGGCCAGCGGCACGGGCAACGGGCCAGACTTCTTCACCATGCGCGACAGATCCACGCCGTCGATGTATTCCATCGCGAAGTAGTGCGTGCCCTCGGCCTGCCCGGCCGCCAGCGCCTTGACGATGTGGGGATGCGACAGCTGGGAGGCCGACTTGATCTCGCGATCGAAACGCTTGAGCGAAAGCGGATTGATACGGTCTTTGCGCATGACCTTGAGGGCCACGATCTGCTGGCCGCCGCGCGCGCGGGCCTTGAAGACTTCCCCCATGCCCCCTTCGCCCAGGCGTTCGAGCAAGACATACGGGCCGACGACGAGCGACTTGCCCTTGCCTTGCAGGATCTGGTTGGCCTGGAAGGAAGTAAGCCACTGGCGCTGCAAGAGCGCGCGGGCGAGGGTCCTGGGATCGTCCGCCTGCGCGAGCGATTCTCGGCGCAGCCCGTCGAGTTGCCCTTGATCGATCAAGTCCTGCAAGGCGTCCAGGAAGGCGGCGGCGGCGGTGCTCGCTGGCATGCGTCTCTCCGGCAAGTTTCAACGGGCGGGCAGGTTGAGGTTGGCGGAAAGGGCGGGGGTTCAGGAAGGTCGCTTCCTCTTCAACCCCACTGCAAATTCGAAGTTCCGTCCAATCCGGAGATTATAGCGAAGGGTCGGTTTGCAGGGTCAGCAAGAACTTGTTCATGCTTTCGGCCACGGCGGCATTGGGGGCCTTGGTGCTGACGTAGATGCCGGTCTCGTCGTGGTAGTAATAAGCGATCACGTGGGGCTGCTTCTTGCCGAACACGTCAATGAGGGCCGTTACTTGCACACTATCCTTGTATTTGAGAACGATTTCCTTGGCGGTGGCGACGGCAATGTCCTTGTCGTCCGCGTGCCACAGGTCGAACTTGAGGTCCCAGGCCTTCACGGTATCGTACTTGGTGTCCCATACCGCGATGCGCCAGTGCTTGGGCTGCCTGAGGAAGCCAGCGATGACGAAGGGGGAGGTCGCCGCATCGCGTTTCTTCAGCCACGCCCGCTGCTGATCAGGAGTGAGACGGCTATCAACCTCGTCGTTGTTGTGTCCGGTGCCGGGCAGCGTGAAGCTCTTGCCCGTGACCACGAGATACGCGACCACGCCGCCGAAGAG
>JBFWSD010000870.1:0-3916 GCA_050248575.1 Gemmataceae bacterium | reverse complement strand
CGGATGAGGATGTGCTTGGCGCCGTTGCCGCCGGCAAACTCCTTGCCATCCGGGCTGAAGGCCTGGCGCTGGAGCAGTCGCGAGGGAACACGAAGTTCGGGGACAAAGTTGGGCAGCCCGCCGGAATCGTCGCGGATGTGCAGTTCTTGCTGGCCCGAGCGAGTGTTCCACAGGCTGATCGTCCGACCGAGTGAACTCGTCAGGAGTTGCTGGCCATCAGGACTGAAGGCAACCGTGTTCATCAGCCCGTCGAAGCCTCGAATCGTCAACGGCATCGTGTAGTCCGGTTTGACGGCCTTCCAGATGGAGATGTTTGCAAGGCTGGCCAGGGCAATCTGCTGCTCGTCGGGGCTGAAGGCCAGGATCGTGGCCCCTTGCTCCACGGGGAATGTGAATGTCCGCTGTTCGGTGGCCGGTGCCACCAGGTCGACCGAGCGGTTGGTGTCAATCAGCAGGCGCGTTGCTGCCGGGCTGATCAGCACGGTGGAGGATTCGGAATAGACCGATTGATCGAGAATCTCGGTCGCGGTCTCGGCGTCCCATAGTTTCATGGCCTTGTCGGCGCTCGAGGTGGCAAGACGCCTCCCATCGGCAGACAGTGAAACGCTGAGCACACGCGATCCATGAGCCTTGAACTGGCGCCGTTCCATGCCGGTGGCGGTATCCCAGAGGCGAACCGTCCCATCCCAGAAACCGGCGGCCAGCAGTTTTTCCGAGTAAGCGGCACAGCGCACAAACATCTTGTCATGTTTCAGCGTGTAGAGGTCTGTTCCGGTCTTCAGGTCGGTGAGGCACATGAGCTGATCGCTGGCGCTGAACAGGCGGCGGCTGTCGGCGCTGAACGCCACGGCCAGCACGCGCGAGCCATGCTTGACGGGAGTGCCAATTTCTTTGCCCGTGGCCGCATCCCAGAGCTTTACGGAACTGTCGTCACTGCCCGTGGCGATGGTCTTGCCATCCGGGCTGAAGGCGACGCTCGCCACGCTGCCCGTATGGCCGCGGAGAACGTGCTCGATCTTGCCCGTGTTTGTGTTCCAGACGCGTGCCTGATTGTCCCAGCAGCCGCTGACCAGCAAGCTACCGTCGGCATTGAAGGCCAGGGATGAAACGAACGTATTGGGCACCGTCAGGTCGATTCGGCCATTGCGCGGATTGACCGGCCAGAGGCGAATGGTGCCGTCGCCGCCCGCGCTGAGGAGATGTTCCGCGTCCGGGCTGAAGGCTACGCTCGTCACGCCGTCACGATGCCCCTTGATTACCTGGCCGGGCAGCCCGGTGGCCGTGTCCCAGACGCGCAAAGTGCCGTCGGTGCTGCCACTCAGCACTTTCTCGCCGTTGGAGCTCACGCATACGCATTGCACTGCCCGACGATGGCCACGCAGGGCAAGCGTTTCCTTGCCCGTGGTGGTGTCGAAGATACGGATGATTCGATCGTCGCAGGCCGCGTAGAGATAACGACCTTTCGGCCCGAACGCCACATCCCAGACCGCCACGTTCGTCAGGACGAAGAGTTCCTTGCCGTTGGCGGCATCCCAGAGTCGGGCGCCGGTATCGAAGCTGGCACTGGCCACCTGGGAGCCCGCCGGGCTCCAGGCCACGGCCTGCATGCGTTGACCACCGGCCAAGAGCTCATGCAGCAGTTCACCGGAAGGGACTGCGCGAAGCTGGACCTTGCCCGCGCTGTCACCGCTGATGACCCGCTTGCCCTCGGGATCGAAAGCAACGTCGGTGAAGCCAATACGTTGGCGCGCGAGCGTTTGGCCCTGGCCCGAAGTCACGTCCCACAGGCCGAGGTTGCCGTTCCCGCCGGCGGTTACCAGTTGTTTGCCGTCGGGGCTGTAGCGGAACGACAGGATGGGCTCGTCGATCATGTCAAAGATGCGGGCACGCTTGCCGCTGGTGGCATCCCAGGATTCGAGCCCGTTGCCCTGGGCGAGCGCGGCCACGATGTGCTGGCCCGTCGGATCGAAACCAACTTTCATGGCGGGCCGGAACAGGGTCCGTTCTTGCTGTTGGAAGAGCCCCTGAAGGAAGCGAAATTCCCAGCCGCGATAGTCCCAGCGGCATTCGTCGAGGAAGAGGAGCCCTTCCTGCCCGGTGCCGAATTGCCAGTCTTGCCAGGACTGGCTGATCTGTTGGCCATAGAGTGCTCCTTCGGCCCGCCGGTTCTGTTTTTCTTCGCGGCGGAGGGCCCGCCGCATGCCTTCTTTCGCTTCTTGTTCGCGGGCCAGTGCTTCCTTCGTCTTGGCCAGCGAGTCGTTGGCAATGTCGCGCTGCGCGGCGACGTTATCGCGTTCCAGGGCCAGTTTCCCCGTCATCACACCCCACACCGCCAGCAAGGCAACGCTGGCCACGGCAGTGACCGTCCAGAACGCGGCCAGCGCCGGCTTGCGCCGGGCCCATTTGAAGGCACGCTCGATACTGGAAGCCGGCCGGGCCGCGATGGGCTCGCGACGCAAATAGCGGCCAAGGTCTTGCCCCAGTTCGTGCGCCGAGGAGTAGCGCCGCGCGGGCTGCTTTTCCAGACACTTCAAGCAGATCACCTCCAGATCGCGGGGCACACCGCTTTGCAGCCGCGAGGGAGGCAGGGGCTCTTCATGAAGGACTTGCAGCACCGTGTTCATGGGCGTATCGGCGCGAAAGGGGGGCCGCCCCGTCAAGGTCTCGTACAGGATGGCGCCCAGCGCATAGACGTCGGCAAGCGGGCCAACTTCGCCGTGCCCTTGCGCCTGTTCCGGTGCCATGTAGCTGGGCGTGCCGAGCACCGCGCCCGAGGGGGTCTGCCCTTCCGTTTCGTCGAGGCGCTTGGCCAGGCCAAAGTCGGTGATCTTCGGCGTGCCGGTGCCGGTGAGCATGATGTTGGCGGGCTTGAGATCGCGATGCACGATGCCTTGATCGTGTGCGTACTGGATGGCCCGGGCCAAAATCTCGATCAGCTGTCCGGCCTCGTCGGGGGGCAACAGGCTCTCGGCCAGCTTGCGGTCGAGGCTGGTGCCGTCGATGAACTCAAGGGTGAGGAAGGGGCGGCCCTCGTGTTCGCCCACCTGGTGGATCTGCACGATGTGCGGATGCTGCAAGCGGGCCGCGGTCTCGGCCTCGACGAGGAACCGCCGGCGCGACGAAGCACTCGCGTGATCGCCTGCCAGGATCATTTTCAACGCCACGATGCGCTTCAGTGAGATCTGCTCAGCTTGATAGACGACTCCCATGCCGCCGCGGCCCAGCATCTTGATGATGCGATGATCCGGGATGTTGCCCGCCGGGAATAGCACCGGCTGTTGCGGTTCGACGGCCACGGGCAACGTCGAAACAGACGCCATCGTCGCGGGGGCTTCATCCGTTTCCGGAGGCATGTTTTCCTGCGTCGGGGGCGCTTCATCCAGTCGCGGCGTTGCCTCCGGATCGGCCGTTTTCGTCGGGTCCTTCGCAGGATCGGCAGGGGTCGACATGCTGCCACCTCACTGGCTCGGGCTTCAGATCGCGGCCACCGCCGATCATACCTGTTGATCCTGCGGGCTTCGACCGCCTTTTCTGGCGCAGCCACAAAAAGCACAGGGAAACGGGCTACGCGGGCTGTTACCATGTCGCCATGAAACTGCATCATGCCTTCCTCTTCTTTCTGGTCCTCCTCTGGGGGCTGGGCATCGCGCTGGCCCTCACGCCCAGCAACGGGCCGCCCGCGGGGAAAGCTCATCCACAACTCGCCCCCATGCAGCAGAGCTCGGTCACCTACGACGACCAGGCCTGGCTGCTGGGCTGGCTCTTCGGGCTGGCCATCCTGGGCTCGTTCGTCTCGCTACTGGTTTTCGGTTCCGGCGGCCGCGATCCCGGAGGATTCCGGAACGCCCTCATCGTTGGCGGCTTGCTCTATGCCGGCACCTTCACCTGGCTGATGCACGCCTATCGCGATTTCATC
>JBFWSD010000869.1:0-3917 GCA_050248575.1 Gemmataceae bacterium | reverse complement strand
CGCTTCAGCAGGCAGCGACGCAACCGCCGCCCAGCGGATCGTTGAAGGGGATCTTCGGATCGGGGATACTCAGGCGGGCCCACGGGAGGTGGCACTCCCACAGGTCAAGCCTCGGGGCGGAGTTACAACCTCCGCTCCGGGGCGTCACCTATGCTTGCTGGGTGCCCACCAGCTTACCCGCCCTCATCGACGTGTCCAGCGCCGTCGCAACCTGCCCATGGGCACCTCTGCTTGCCACTGGTGCCCCTTCATTGCGCGCGCAACTTTGGTGCCCATGGGCACCTTCTGCCTACCATCGAGCCAGCGCAAATACCCGTCCAGGGGCTCCCAAAGCTGCGCCCTCCTCGATTGCTGCTAACACTCGGCATGACCGTTCTCGCGCGGCTCGCCCACCGCGGCCATGGGCACCCACACCGCGCAACCGCTCCACGTACTCCGTGGCCGCATACTGCACGCTTTGGTCCGGCGTTGGCGCGAGATCCATCACTCCGACGCTGCAACGCGCGCACCAGCGCGGTCAGTGTCAGCGTGCCGTCAAGACTGGTGCCGAGATGCCAGCCGCGACTCGTTTCCGAGCATGTCGTAATGGTCGAGGCCGCACCGAATCAGCCTGTTCTGTTGGTACAACAAATACCTCCACTGCTATGCCGCCTGCATGAGTCCCGACGGCGTGCTTGCCAAATGCCCCGCACAGGTGGCTTCAAGCCGATCTGCGCGGGCCAGCGGAATTGGCCTGCATCCAAATGTCGATAAGGGTTGTTTCAGCAGTGAGGCGACAGGGCGGAAATATCTTCACGTCGGTTTTCTTGACGTAAAGGCAAAAGATTGGTACTATGCCCGCATGGAAGACGCGGTAGATTTCGTCATCAGTCAGTGGCAAGCTCAGCGGCCAGACCTGGACGCTCGCGCCATGGGCGTTGTCGGCCGAATCTTGAGGCTGGGAGGCCATTTTGAACGGCGCGCCAGCGGCGCGCTCAAGCGGTTCGAACTGCCGATTTGGGGATTCGATGTCCTGGGTGCCTTGCGCCGTAGCGGCAAACCGTATTCCCTGACTCCCACCGAGTTGATGCGCTCGGTTATGCTCTCCTCAGGCGCCATGACCAACCGCCTTGATCGCCTGCAAGACCTCGACTTGATTGAACGAAAGCCGACCCCGGAGGACCGACGGTCGTTGCAGGTGTGCCTTACCGCTAGGGGATTAGAGGTCGTGGACGCGGCTGCCCCCATCCGGTTCCTGGAGGCGGAGGACGCCCTGCGCGGGCTGTCGGGGCGTGAGCGAACCCTCTTGGCCTCGTTGCTCCGCAAGATAGTGCATGCCGTGGAGGAGCCTCGCGTCGGGTGAGACGCGGCTGTTCATCTATGGCCGACCATGAAGCAACAAGATCGCCCACCACGGAAGCGTTGACGGTCTCTCCGTCCTTGGACCTGGTGGTCGAGGTCAACCAGATTCCTGCGGAGGCAGCTCCGATCACAGTCCGCACGCTACGTATCTGCGCGCTGGCATTAGTCCTTGGCGTCGTGGCGGCATTCGTTGCCCAGGGACTGCTCGCACTGATTAGTTTGTCGACTTTCCTGGCATTCTATTGCAGGCTCAGCTTTACTTCCGCGGTGCCGGCCGCCGCGGTCAGCGACCTTGGTCTGGTGGTCATCGGCATTCCGGTGCTGGGCGCCATTGTGGTGGGCTTCATGGCCCGATACGGCTCAAAAGGGATCCGGGGCCACGGCATACCTGAAGCCATGGAGCAAGTCCTTACCAACGAAAGCCGCATTTCGATGCGGCTGATGTTTCTCAAGCCATTGTCCGCGGCAATCGCCATTGGCACGGGTGGGCCCTTTGGCTCCGAAGGACCGATCATCGCCACCGGCGGCGCATTTGGCTCGGTAGTGGGACAGCTCTTGCAAGCGACCGCAGCCGAGCGAAAGACCCTGCTTGCCGCCGGCGCGGCGGCCGGGATGGCCGCTACATTTGGCAGCCCGGTCTCGGCCGTCTTGCTGGCCGTGGAACTGCTGCTGTTCGAGTTTCGGCCGCGCTCGATCATTCCGGTGGCACTGGCGGCTTCGGCGGCCACCGGCATCCACATGGCCTTCGAGGGGGCCCAGCCCGTCTTCGACATGCCTGATATCCAGGCGCCGACGGGCTTGGCCTTGAGTGCTTACATCCTGATCGGCGCAGTCCTGGGTGTGTTCGCCGTGGCCGTCACCCGAGCCGTCTACTTCATCGAGGACGGCTTCGAACGCCTGCCCATCCACTGGATGTGGTGGCCGGCGCTCGGCGCCTTGACGGTCGGCATTGTGGGTTACTTTGCTCCCGATACCTTGGGAGTTGGCTACTACAACATTAGAAACATCCTGTCCAACAAGCTGGCCATCTCGGCTATCCTGTTCCTCTGCGTGATGAAGTTCATTTCGTGGTCAATCGCATTGGGTAGCGGAACTTCTGGCGGCACCCTTGCCCCCTTGTTCACGATCGGCGGAGCGATTGGCAGTGTGCTGGGAGCGAGCTTGAATGCCGCGGTGCCGGCACTGAGCGTCGATGTCCGGATTGCCGCCCTGGTGGGAATGGCGGCCATTTTCGCTGGGGCCTCGCGTGCTATGCTGACCTCGGTGGTGTTTGCATTCGAGACGACCTTGCAACCTTTTGGGCTGCTGCCGCTCCTGGGCGGCTGTGCGGCCGCCTGCCTGGTGTCCAGCTACCTCATGCGCCACTCGATCATGACCGAGAAGATTGCCCGGCGCGGCATTCGCACGCCCGCCGAATACGAAGCCGATCTGCTCGATCTCGTCCACGTTCGCGACATCATGGGCCGGAATGTGGTGTCGGTGCATGCGGACGACGACATTGACACCGTTCGCCGCTGGCTCGACTCCGCGACTCCCGGCACGTCGCACCAGGGATTTCCCGTCCTTGACTACAATAAAGTCCTGGTTGGCGTCCTCACGCGCCGAGACCTGGAAAAATCGAGCACGCCCGGCGATCGAAAAGTGATCGAAACAGTGCGCAGGCCACCGCTTTTCGTTTACGACGATTGCACGGTGCGGCAAGCGGCTGACCACATGGTCAATCACGATGTGGGAAGATTGCCGGTCCTTCGCCGAGATCGCCCCAACGAACTGATCGGGATTGTCACCCGTAGCGACATCTTGTCGGTCTTTCGACGCCGGGCTAAAGACGCGGAAGTGCAAGAGCCAAGGTGGCCGGCCCTCGGTCGAACCCGCCCTACGGGCTGACGCCCAAAGGGTCTGACCTCACCGGGGAACACGGCTTCCAGAGTGTCTACCGCTTGTCCAAGCAACCTGTGCTGGCGATCGATGGCAAGAACTTGCGGCGAAGCCATGATCTCTGCAACGGGCTGGGGCCCGCTTGTTGGTGCGCTGGCTGTGGAAGTGGTTTGGCGGTGTTGGGAGCTTCGAGGAGTTCCTCGGGCGTGACCTTGCGGACCTGGCCCTTGTCCTTGCGTGGCCGGGGCGTCATGCCGGTGATGCCTGGTCGGCACCGTTCCCACTTACGAAGAAGCACGTCGTTTCCTGGAGAGCAAGGAGGCGAACAAGCGGGCGCAGTTAATCGACCAGTTTCTCAAGGATCCGAGGTTCGCCGAACAACAGCGAAACATCTGGGATGAGGTCTTGTTCAGTCGCAATCCGGCCCTGCTGGTTCGCGATCGCGAACCGAGATCGGGGCCCTCATCCCAGTGTTCCTCGTAGTCCTCGTCGCTGGGGTCGAAGTCGCCTGCGATGTCATCCAATTCGAGGGCGAGCGCGTCATCGACTCGAAGGCGGAGACGGTCATCGCGTGTGGGTGACCAAGATAATCGACGCAAAATCGGCCGATCCTGCGCAACTTCACTGATGCTTGCAAAAAAAAGCCCCTCGGAGAGCCTGATCGGTTGATCGAGGTTCCCGAGGGGTGTACTCCGGAA
>JBFWSD010000868.1:0-3920 GCA_050248575.1 Gemmataceae bacterium | reverse complement strand
CACACGTTCCGCCAGCCTGTTCCCGAAAGCGAGCGGACGCAGGAACGAATTCAAGCCGTCGCCGGGGTCGTATCCCTTGTAGTCGTGATTCTCGATCCACGAACCGACTTTGGAGATGCTCCTTTCCAGTTTTTCCTTGAGCTCCATGCCGGCGATCTTCGCGAGCTTCGATCAACTCTGCGGTTGCTTGAAGTCGTCGTAAGTCCTGGTGCCCTTGCTCAATTCGGGCGGCAGCGGTTCCTCTTCGGCGCAGTCGAGGCAGCGTACATGGTCGGCATCGACCTCCCGATAGCGGTACCCGGACTCGGGGCACGTCAGTGTTCCATCGGCTGCCGGTTTCAGTACATGCCCATGTCGGCTCATCCAGCCAGTTCTGCGTGCCGGGTTGCCCATCACCAGCGCGTAGTCCGGAACGTCCTTGGTGACGACGGCTCCGGCAGCGACGAAGGCATATCTGCCGACCGTCACGCCGCACACGACGGTGGCATTCGCGCCGATGGTGGCTCCCCGCCTGATACGCGTTCTTTCATAGAGGCTGTGGCGATTGACCTGGGCGCGTGGGTTCGTGACATTGGTGAGCACGCAGGAAGGACCGAGAAAGACATCGTCCTCGATCTCGAGGCCGGAATAGATCGAGACGTTGTTCTGGATCTTTACATTGCTGCCGATGACGCTTCCACCATCGACGTTCACATTCTGGCCGAGCGTGCAGCGCTCGCCGAGCCTGGCCCCCTTCATGATGTGGCAGAAGTGCCAGATCCTGGTGCCCTTGCCGATGACGGCCCCGTCGTCCACCACGGCAGTGGGATGCAGGAAGTAGTCCGTGACCGGCCCGGCTTCACTGCGATCCCCGTCGGGTGACAACGCGGCTGTGGATTTGGACGAACCTTGTGACGTGGCAGGATTGACGGCGTTTCCATCAGCGTCGAGACTGCGTTGAGCTGCCTGCAGCACCCGCAGCACGCGGAGGCCTTCCTGGCCGTCGGTACGCGGAATGCGACGGTCGCGGCAGCACTCGATGAAGTGCACGCATTCGTTGGCGAGCGGCTCGGATTCGACAGGCTGCACCGGTTCGCCTTTCAGCTTGTTTGCCGTGGGCACCTGACCGTTCGTCCACTTGATGTGCTGACGGTACACGACCAACTTTTCCGCCCACGGCTTCGTGTCGTCGAATACGGCCAACCCCGACGACCCGACGACGGTCATCTTCTGTTCCTTGAACGGATTCAGCCAACTCACGAAGACATGAGCGCGGACTCCGTTGGCGAAGCGAAGGGTAGTGAGGGTGGTATCTGCGACGTTCCGGTTCAGGTAGTCGCCGCCAGTGCAACGCACCTGCTCCGGCAGCTGGCCTCCCGCCAGGGACATGATCACGGAGATGTCGTGCGGCGCGAAGCTCCACAGGGCGTTCTCTTCGCGCCGGATCTGTCCCAGGTTCAGCCTGTTTGATGTGATGTAGTGGAGCTTGCCGAGCTCGCCCGTGGCAAGGAGCGAGTGCAGGGCGGTGACGCAGGGATGGTAGTGAAGGAGATGACCTACCATGAGCACCCTGCCGGCTTGTGCGGCGGCTTGAACCAGGCGCTCGCCCTCTGCCTCGTCGAGGCAAAGCGGCTTTTCCACGAAGACATCCTTTCCGGCTTCGAGCGCGGCCAGCGCCAGCGTGTAGTGGAGGCTCGCGGGCGCTGCAATCGCCACGGCGTCAATCCGGGCGCTGCCCATGGCGTCCTCGAAGCGCGAGGACACGGTGACGGCCGGCGCGATCTGCTCGGCAGTGGCACGGCCAGCCTCCGCCGGGTCGCAGATCAACTCCAGGTGTCCCAGCGCATGGAAGTTGCGGACCAGGTTCTTGCCCCAGTGCCCGCAGCCCAGAACCGCAATCCTTGGTGTCATGGTGCTTTCGCGCTGCCTTTCGATGCCTGCAGTCGTCTCAAGAGCGCTCCGCCTCGACCGTCTTCACCTTTACCGTGGCCTCGGCGAGCGCAGCAACGACGCGCGATTGATCCGCCTCGCCAAGGAAGGGGTGCATGGGAAGGCTCAAGACCTCTCTCGAAGCCCTCTCCGATTCCGGAAAGTCGCCCCACTTGTACCCGAGACTGGCGAACACCGGCTGCTCGTGCAGGCATTTGGGGTAATAGACGGCGGTGGGGATCCCGAGCGACTTGAGGTGCGTCGCGACGTCATCGCGATGAGGAACGCGGATCGTGTACTGCGCATAGACATGGGTGTTGCCAGCGGCAATCCGGGGAACCGTGCATGGCGCGCCGATGGCGGCGGTGTATCGCGCACCAATACGGTCGCGTTCGGCGACCTCCCAGTCGAAATGGGGCATCTTGGCGAGCAGAACGGCGGCCTGCAGCGTGTCGAGGCGCCCGTTCATTCCAAGCAATGGGTGGTGGTGGCGCTTGACGCCGCCGTGCGTGCGAATTCCCCGCATTCGCTCCGCCAGCAAATCATCATTCGTGAACAAGGCTCCGCCATCGCCAAAGCATCCGAGCGGCTTTGCCGGAAAGAAGCTCGTGCTTCCGATCGTGGTTACGCCGCAGCTGCGCAGCCCGTTTTGCGTCGCGCCGAAGCTCTGTGCCGCATCTTCGATGACGGGCAGCCCATGGCGAGCGGCGATTGCGTTGATGCGTCCGTAATCGGCCATTTGCCCGAACAGGTTTACGCACAGCAGTGCCTTGGTGCGAGGCGTGATCGCTGCTTCGATCAGGTCCGGGTTGATGTTGTACGTCTCTGCTTCGATATCGACGAAGACGGGTTTGGCGCCGACGAGTCCGATGACCTCGGCCGAACTGATCCATGTGAAGGGGACGGTGATTACTTCGTCACCCGCGCCGACGCCCAAGGCGCGCAGGGCGATCTCGAGACTGTCCGTACCGCTCGCGACGCTGATGCAGTGGTCGACGCCGACGTAGTCGCCCAGCGTTCGCTCCAGCTCCGCAATCTCGGGTCCCATGATGAACTGGCCGTGGTCCAGGACTCGCTGCATGCGCCCGTCGATCTCTCCCTTGTAGCGACGGTATTGCTCTTTCAGATCGATGAATTCCATTTGGTTGTCCTGAGAAAGTCGAAAGCCATGCGAAGGATCACGACGGACTGGCAAGCTTATGCAGCAAGGCTACGTACTTGGCTCGTTCGCGGCTCCAGACGAATTTCTCGCGCAGCACAGCCGCGCGTCGTTGATACCGTTGCAGGAGGTCGGGGCTGATGGCGAGGCGGTCCAGCACGGCGCGCAGCGACTCGACATCACCCGGTTCGTAAAAGAGGCAATCGGCCTCGCCGAAGTAGTAGCCGATGGCCGTGTTGCGCACCGTTATCGACGGCATCCCCATCGAGAGGTATTCCAGCAACTTCAGCGGCAAGGCATATTCGGTAATCGAGGAGATCTCCAGCGGCACGAGCCCGACGTCGCAATCCGCCAGCATACGAGGGATGTCACTCACGGGGTACATCCGGTTGTCGAATTCCACGACCTCGCGAAGGCCCAGCGAGGCTATCAGTTCCTTGAGTCCGGCGCTGAAATCGCCTTCGCCGATGATCTTCACGGCGATTCGATCCCGGTGCTGCATGCGGGCCAGGGCATGCATTGCGTCGCGCAGCCCATAGCGCTCCAGGATGGTGCCATGGAAGACGAGGCGCAGTCTCCCCCGCGGCGGAGCCGGCTCTCGCAGGGTGAACAATTCGTCGTCGGCAAAGTTCGCGACGACCTCGATGCTTTCCGGGGGCAAGCGATGCTGGCCGACGAGGTTGCGGTCCCTGTCGGGTTCGTGCACTGTGATGTCCTGGTCGGCGAAGCGCGCGGCCATTCGCTCTTCCCACAGGAGAAGCCTGAAAGGCAAGGAGTTTTCGCCACTCCTGAACTTCGATGCGAACGTATTGGGCATCGGATCGTGGTTGTCGAGGATCACCTTGGCGCCCAT
>JBFWSD010000867.1:0-3926 GCA_050248575.1 Gemmataceae bacterium | reverse complement strand
CGCTGCCATCAAAGGGCGCCTTAAGAAGATGCGATCCAGCCGGTCCACTATCGCTTGCTTCTTGACTACTCCACGATCCAGTATCTTTCGGTGCCTTGCCACCGGGAACGTGCAGTCAATCACAAGGAGGCTCCATGGGGCCGTTGTACTTGACAAAGTTTCGCCTCGCGAACATCTCCGGATGCGAGCGATGGCTTCGTGCGCCCGAACCGGATCGCCTCACCACACGGCCCGCGTCTCCGCGCACATCGTAACATCTGTTCCGCGCCATCAGAGCGATTACGCCCGCGGTCCTGGAGGCCTTCCTGGCCTCCCGCCCGCGCCGGACGCCTCGTAACTACAACCACCTGCGCGGGACGGTGGCCCGGCTCTTCGACTGGGCTGTCAGCCAGGGACAGGGACTCCTTGACTCCGACCGGGCCATCCGCGTCTGTCGCGAAGGCGGCTTCACGCAGACCAAAGCACCTGGATCGCTGGGATGGCGACGGCGTCCAGTTCATCTTCGGGGTCGCGGTAACGCCCAACCTGCACATATTGGCCGATGAATTGCCGGCCAAAGCCTGGCAAAAGCTGGCACGCCCGCCCCGCTACGAAGTGCAGACCCAGCCACGACGCCGGCCGGACAACGTCAAGGAACCGATCGTGGTCGCTCGTGAGTTCGAGAATATCCGTCTCGTCTCGGAAACGGTCGCCGAGTTCGAGTACCGCCCGACGGCCTGCCGTACCAGCTATCGGATGATCGTGGTGCACAAGAACCTGTCGGTGGAAAAGGGCGAGCAACTCCTGTTCGGATGACTATCGCTACTTCTTCTACCTGACCAACGACCGCACCCGGCGCTTTGCGCTTTATCTCATTCTCCTGAGCGCGTGCGCGCAGATCAGAATCCGTCGAGATTCCAAGTCGGCGCTATTGTCTGAGTAAAGTTTGTTGTCAGAATGTATCGATGAAAGGAAGTGGGTAACCGGGAGCCGCGTTTGTCCCCCAAGACTGGGCCGGTTCCTTTCCCACCGGAAACACACCCATGTTCAAGGCGTTCCGTTGGTTTGGCCGCGGGCGTACTTTCTCCAATCCACAACCCAAAGCGGACGGATACCGCAAGAGGCCAAAGGCACCTCCGCGCCTCGAAATCCTCGAGGATCGCCTCGTGCCTTCTGTGACGATCGACTCTTTCGCCACGAACCAGGCGGCCCTCGCCGATCCGCCGGGCGGCGCCTCCTCCGTCGTCAGCGGCGGCAGCGACATCATTGGCGGGAGCCGCGACTTGACGGTCGACCTGCGCGCGGGCACCGGCCCGGTGACGGCGCAAGTGGCAAGCGGCTTGCTCACCATGACCGTCAGCAACACCACGCCCGATAGCGCCGGTTCTGCCACCGTCACCTGGGACGGGGACAGCGATCCCAACGTGCTGGATGCCGGCGGGCTGGGCGGCCTCGATCTCACCGCGGGGGGCGACAGCGGCTTCCGCATCACCTACACCTCGGCCAGCGCCGGCGGCGAGCTGGTCCTGCAAGTCTACACCAGCGCCGGCAACTCCTCGCTGGCCGCCATCGACTTGCCCGCCGGCGTCAATAGCCAGATCGTCATCCCTTACAGCGCCTTCGTCAGGCAAATGGGGAGCGGCGCCGACTTCACCGACGTCGGCGCCCTCGTGCTCACGCTGCGCGGCGGCGAGCAGACGATCCAGATCGACAGCATCGAGACCACCGGCGCGAACGTCACGGCCACCAAGGTCGCCGACGTCTCTTCCGCCGCGCCGGGGGACACCATCGAATACACCGTCGAGATCAGCAACTCGGGCGGCGACGCCCACGGCGTGCAGTTCACCGACCCGCTCGACCCGAACACGACCCTGGGCTCCATGCGGATCACGCCCATCGCCTTCGACGACACGTACCTGGCGATCGGCGGCGCGTCGCTCGTGATCTCCGCGGCCAACGGCGTTCTGGCCAACGACATCGACCCGGACGCGGCCACGCCGCTCTCCAACGTCGGGCTGACGGGCGTGGCCCTCGACACCACGGGCACGGCCGGCACGGTCAGCAACTTCATGGCGGACGGGAGCTTCACGTACACGCCCGCCCCGAATTTCACGGGCATCGACACGTTCCACTACACGGCCCGCGACGCCGACGGCCTCGACAGCGTGGTGGCGGGCACCGTGAACATCTTCGTGACGGGCCACATCTGGTTCGTGGATAGCAACCACACCGGCGCCAACCTGGGCACGCAGGCCGATCCCTTCCACGACCTCAGCCAGCTCAATGGCGCCGGCGGCGCCGGCGACGTCGACCAGGCGGGGGACATCATCTTCATCTACCAGGGCAGCGGGCCCTACACCGGCGGCCTGGAGCTCGAAGCCGGCCAGATGCTCATCGGCGCGGGCGTGGATCTGGTCGTGGGCGGCCAGACGATTGTCAGCGGCAACCCGGTCAACCGGCCCATCCTGGCGGGCGGCCTGGTGCTGAGCACCAACAACACCGTGCGCGGGCTCGACCTGGGCAATCACACGGGCTTTGCCCTTTCGGGCGCGAATGCAGGCACGGCCACCATCGACAACGTCGGCGTCATCAATACCGCGGGGGGCGGCGTCAGCCTGACCAACACGACGGCGGCGATCACCCTCGACCTCGTCAGCTCGGCGGGGTCCGCCGCTCAGGGGGTGCTGCTCGACACCGTCGCGGGCAGCTTCACGGTGACGGGCTCAACGACGATCAACGCTGCCACGGGCCGCAGCATCGACATCACCGGCGGCGACGGTGCCGTCAGCTTCGGCACGGTCATCATCACCAACCGGGCCGGGGCTGGCATTGCCGTCAACGGCCGCACCGGGACCAATTCGGTCACCTTCGGCACCACCAGCATCGGCACGTCGACGGCGACGAGCGATGCCGTGACCCTGGGGACGGCGAGCGCCAACTCGGCAGGCACGGCGATCATCTTCAACAGCCTGGGCGTGGTGAACTCGGGCGCGGGAGCGCGCGGGCTGGCCGCTGCGGGCGGCGGCACCATCGAAGTCACCAACGCCGCGGCCGGCATCAGCACGCAGGGCGCCACGGCCGTCGCGCTCAACGGCGTCAACATCGGCGCGGGGGGCGTGAACTTCTCGAGCATTTCCGCGACCAGCCTGGGGGGCAACACCGGCGTCTCGCTCACCAACGTCTCGGGCGGCCCGTTCACCGTCACGGGCAACACCACGATCGGCGGCATGACGGGCACGGCTCACGGCATCGACATCCAGGCCAGCTCCGCCAACGTCGCCTTCCAGGGCACGGGGGGCGGCATCACCAGCACCTCAGGGAGCACGGGCAACGCTTTGAACATCGGCAGCGGCACGGCCAGCTCGGGGGGCTCGAACAACATCACCTTCAACGGCCCGATCACTAACACCAGCGGCCGCGCCGTCTCCATCCAGCAGCGTACGGGGGGCACGGTGACGGTCGGCGGCAACATCAATTCCTCGGGGAGCGCCAGTGGCCTGCTCGTGCTGAACAACTCGGGCGGCATCGTGAACTTCTCGGGCACGACCAAGACGCTGAACACCGGCGCGAATGCTGCCCTCACGCTGACGAGCGCGGGCGCCGTCAACTTCACCAACGGCGGCCTGGACATCGACACCACCAGCGGCAAGGGTTTCAGCGCCACGGGCAGCGGCACGGTCACCGTTCAGGGCGCGGGCAACAGCATCGCGACCACGAGCGGGCTGGCCTTCGAGCTGAACGGCGTCAACGCCGGCGGCAGCGGCATCACCTTCGCCGACATCACCGCCACGAGCGGCCCGGGCGTCAACATCAACAGCAGCACGGGCACCAAGACGCTGGGCAAGCTGAGCATCACGAGCGGCGCGGCGACGGGCGTCAGCCTGACCGGCGCGGGCACGGTGGCGATCGGCGCGGCCACCACCAGCGCGATCAATACGACGTCAGGC
>JBFWSD010000866.1:0-3931 GCA_050248575.1 Gemmataceae bacterium | reverse complement strand
ATCTATTTACTCGGTCATCGCCACCAGTCATTGGACATTTTACTCGGTCAGGGACAAGCTTGCTGTTGGTTGCGAGGAGTGCTACTATCCAACCTTGGTTGGCTAGACATTGTTCGGCGGTGGAGGCGCTCGTCCAATGGAGCTTCGGCCTGAACTGATGCCACCCGCCCTCGACGAGCGGCTCGTCGCCCGTCTGGCCAAGCTCGCGGCCCACCTGGACGGCGACCCCGACGAGGACATTCGGGCCGAGTTCAACCGGCTGGCCGGGACCGACATCCCGATGGCGGAGTTTCAGGGCATCTACGGCGGCGAGGACCACGAGGACTACGTTCGGCGGGTGCTCTGCTACCAGCAGATCAAGCCCACCCTGGGCGTCACGCAGGCGGAACTGGTCGAGGTCGTCCGGCGGGCCATGCCGACCAACGAATTCTTCGACCAGCACGAGGCATACATGGCGGTGTTCGACGCTAACGTGCCGCTGAACGGAGCGTCCAACTTGATTTTCTACCCACCCGACTACGACGTTGGCACCAACACCTGGGGCGGTGGGCGGCCGATGGGCGAATACGATCCGACGCCCGAGCAAATCGTGGAGTGGGCGGTGGCCCCTGGCGCGAGCAGCTCAAACGCGGAACCAGGTGCTCCAGACGACGGCAGCCGCGATCCTGGTTCCTCGTGACATCACAGCTCTGTGGGGCGGCCACCGCTGCTGAGCACGTCGTTCGGCCGCAGAGGGCTTTGGCATGGCAAAGGACGACCGGACAGCACGCGAGTATATCGAGCAGTACGTCCGCTACGGGTTCTACCGTCCCGTCGAGGTTGAGCGGATCGTCGGCGAGGACGTGTTGGGGGGCGAACTGCCGGGCAAGCGGATCCGCGAATTGGTCAATGCAGAGGTGGCGCGGCAGACGGACGAGCAGGAGTCTTGGCCGGCGGTCACTGATTGCGACCGTTTGGATCAGGCGTTCGCTGCACTGCGGTGCGAGGGAATCCTAGCCATCCACAATGCCGGCATGACCCCGTCGGAAGGCATAGACGAGATGAGCGAGCAGTACCACGCGTCCGGCGGCAAGAAGTCCGGCATCGTTGGATACTGTTTCTACCACCGGCAGGACATGGAGTACGCACTCAAGTACCACGAGCTCGGGCTGGCGTTCGGCGACATCGACGGGGACCAAAAGCAAGGCGTGGAGATCGGTAAACGCATCCGCAGCGCGCTAGAGGCGGCCGGGCTGCGTGTCGCCTGGACCGGCTCGATCAAGGATAAAATAGACATCACAGACTTCAAGTGGCGGCGGCGCAGCAAGGCCGGTCGAACAAAACGTTCCACCTGACTGTGGCGGCATTCCGAGGTGCCCATGGCTCAGATCGCTGATCCCTTGCCGGCTGGTCCCACGACGGATTCGCAGATCGCGGCCTTCGAGGCACACATTGGCCACAAGCTTCCGGCAGACTATCGGCAGTTTCTCTTAGCGCACAATGGCGGCCATCCGGAGCCCGACACCTTTCTTTTGAACTCCGGCTACGGCGAAGTGGAAGGCATCGTGATGTGCTTCTTCCCAATGCGCGATCTGAAGCTCGGCAGCGTCACCGTCGACGACCTTGAGGAACTGCGAACCTGGCCGCTCCATTGCGCATGGGCCGATTTTCAAAGCGACCTTGAGAACTTGTACGCTGGAGCCGGGATCGAAGAACCGCTACTTCCAACAGGCACGGATGGATCGAGCAACTACTTTTGCATTGTGCTGGGCGGCGCACGTGCAGGGGCTGTTGTGTTTCTGGATCACGAGACTGGAGAAACTCATCCGCTCGCAGATAGCTTCGGTGCGTTCCTCGCGTCTCTTCGCGAACGTGAACGGACCGATTACGCATTTGGCGGCGAGGCACGAGAACCAGATACGACCTACGAGAGAGTTGGGAACTTGGTCACGTCCGGCGCTTGCGTTCAATGCAGTGGCTCGGGAAAATGCTATTGCATTCGCAAGGGGCCGGGCGATCCGACTGGGTGCGTGCGGTGCAACGGTTCAGGCAAATGCGGCGTGTGTCAGGGTTCCGGAAGAGCTCGCCGCTGACTGTCGCTACAGAACAAACGGATGAAGCTGATCGGGGCTGCCATCCTGGTCTCGCACGGCATGAAGGTCTTGCAGGCGGCCCTGGTAGCTAAGCCGTAACGTTCGCTGGCGAAGGCTCTAATGCAACATCCGCTTCAAATTCTTCGTGATTATTACCTCGAATGTTTCGCGGAGAGCATTGAGAACGCGCGGAACCGATTCGACCAGTTCGCGACGGAGCTGCTTTTGGAGCTTCCATCTTTGAAGCACCCAGAGTATTGCTACCGTCTTTACCGCGCCGACATCATGGGTAAACGAGCTGGAGATCCGGGAGTACTTGAGGTCAACGTTACTGCAAAAGAGGTGACGCGGTGGCGAGAAGCCTTGCCGCAGCATGTCAGCATTGTCGCCCCTGTTGTGTGGAATGGGATCGAATTCCGCGTGACCGATGCGAATCCCTCAGAAGCAGAATTGGTGGCTTGGACAACGCGCTGGCTCGACCTATCGGACAGCAAGTACGTTGAAGGCCAGCAGTTTCAGCAAGTGGCTCATAGTGTAACTCCGCCGCGTTCGGCCAAAGGTGGATACGAGTTCTCGGTAGATTTCGGCAGCGCGCCGACCACAGCGTTTGACGAGTTACTTTCAATTATTAGCGGCGGTAGCGCCAAGGTCTCGGTGGGTTCGTTCACGTATGCGGGCTCGTCATCGGAGGGCGGCCGCCAGCGAACAAAGCATTGCACTTGACCGGACCGGCGTGACGTTTTTTCGAGGCACCGCGTTCCTTGCAGCCGGCCGCCAGCGAGTGAACGCAGTCGTTAGCCCGCAGAGGTTCTCGATGAGCTGGGACGTGATGATCTTCAACGCAGGTGGCAAGACGCCGCCGCCTCTGGATAAGCTTGAGCACAGCGATTTGCTAGCGCTCGGGCCGGCGGAGCAGGTAAGGCAGCGAATTTCAGCCTTGCTTGCTGGCGTGGACTGGTCCGATCCCACCTGGGGCCTTTATGCCGAACATGGCTTCTCCATCGAATTCAATGTTGGCAAGAACGACCCAATTGCAAACATGATGCTACACGTCCGCGGCGGTGGCGACGCAATCGCGGCAATTGCACGATTCGCTAAACCCCTCGGCTGGACAGCACTTGATTGTTCAACAAGTGAGTTTCTTGATCTCGACAATCCTTCACAAGCGGGCTGGGAAGGATTTCAAGCGTACCGCGACAAGATCATCAAACACTATCGAGACGAGGGCACGGGCTAACCCACGAGTGAAGCTGACGGGGCCGTCATCCTGCCGAGGTTCAATGTTCGCCGGCGGCCCCGGCGGCTTAGCCGTAGTGGGGTCGTTTTCTCAGGGTAACAAGGCAGAACGCAGGAAGCTGAGATGACAAAGGCAGCACACACCCAGCCAGGATCCCGAATCCGCTGGCAGGGCCAGATCGAATCGGTTCAATGCCGCGCCTGGGTCTGGCGCTACAAGACGGACAACCGAACCCACCATCACCTCGGTTTCAACCTGTTTGTGAAAGGTGAGGCGGACGGACAGGAGGGCCGGTTCATTGTGGCGGTCAGCGACACTCAGCACGCGAAGCTGCAATTCCGCATTGGCGATGTGTTCAAGGGCACTGCCTGGCCCTGCCTCAAGGCCAAGCATGACATCGCCGACTATTATCGTGCGGGCGAGCTCAAGGCTCTATCCCGAGCGGCAGAGCAGCCCGACCCCATCAGTCCGCCCTTCACGGGCCTACCACCGCCCATCGAGGTATTTCAGCGGCGCGGGGCACGCATGCTCGATGCAAAGCTCTGGCGAAAGCAGTGCTTCGCTTGCATGTGGGCCAACAAGTCGACCGTCGAGATCGAGTACAAGTTCGGCAAGGTGAAAC
>JBFWSD010000865.1:0-3934 GCA_050248575.1 Gemmataceae bacterium | reverse complement strand
ATCAGCACCCCGCACAGGAGGTCGAAGCCGACGCCGGCCACGATCATGCGCCGCATGGGCAGCAAACGCGAGCCGTAGACGATCGCGTTGGGGGGCGTCGACACGGGCAACGCCGAGCCAAAGCTGCACGCGAAGGTCAGCCCGAGCAATGGCGGCACGGGCTCGAGCTTCATTTCATTGCAGATGCCAAACACGACGGGAATCAACGCCGCCGCGGCGGCCGCGTTGCTCGTTACCTGGCTGAGCAGGATGCCGCCGGCAATGGCCAGGGCAGTCACCGTCCACAGATCGGGTTCGTGCAAGAGCTTGACCACACCTTTGCCCATGCTGTTCGCCAGCCCGGTGCTGAACATCAGCGTGCCCAGCGCCAGGCCGGAGCCGAACAGCAGGAAGGTGCCCCAGTCGACCTTGAGGAAGTCCTCGGGCTCGAGCGAGAAACGCCGCTCGCCCCAGTTCACGGGCAAGAGAAAAAGCAGCACCGGAGCCAGGAGGGCCACAATCCCCTCCGGAAAGTGCTTCTGAAACCAGTCCTCTGGATCGAGATCGAGGAGGGCCAAGAGCCCGGGCATGATCCACAGCGAGACGACGATGAGGAACACGATGAGCGTGTTGATCTCGCCTTGCCGCCACGGGCCGAGCGACGCGCGCTGATGTTGCAGGTATTCGCGCAGGGCGGGCAGGTCGAGGGTGCCCGCCGGCGCCAGCCAGCGCAGCCAGAGAAACAGCCCGATCAAGAGGATGCATGCCAGCGGGACGCCGACCAGGCACCACTGGAAGAAATCGAGCGACTGCCCGAAGAATTCGGCGCGGCGGAATAGCCCCATGGCCAGCACATTGGTGCCGGTGCCGATGGGAGTGGCCACGCCCCCCGCGCTCGAAGCGAACGCGGTCATGAGGAGCAACATCGAGGCGTAGGGGGAACGAGGGAAATCGCCGCTTTCGCCCGTGTCGAGCTCGGCGAGGATGCCGAGACAGATGGGAAAGACCATGGCCGTGGCGGCCGTGTTCGACGTCCACATCGAGATGAGGGCGACGGCCACTCCCAGGGCAAGCAGCAAGGTCGCGGGCGAGCGGCCCGTCCAGGGCTGACACAAGATGCCCAGAGCCAGCCGCCGATCGAGGCCATGCCGGCTCATGGCCCGGCCAATGAAGAGGCCGCCCAGCAAGAAGAAGGCGCTGGGATCTGCGAATGGGGCAAGGACATTGCGTGCCCCGATCTTTTCGGGCATGGCCCCGAGGATCACGCAGAGGGCCACGGCGAACAGCCCGGTCGCCGCCACCGGGATCGGCTCGGTGATCCACCAGATGATGGTGAGCAGCAAGATGCCGGCCAGGCGATGACCTTCGGCAGAGAGGCCGACATCGGCAAAGAACAGCCAGCCCAGCAGCGCGAGCGGGCCAAGCAAAAGACCGATGCGGTCCAGGCCAAGGGTGGTGGTGCGGCCTTCCTCCATAATCACGATCCTATGGTTCCTTGCGGACGAACACTACAGCGCGGGGCAACCTGGCGAGCGGGCAGCGTCAGCCCCCGGAGACAAACAACCGATTGCCTCCAGGAGCTTACGCTCCCGGCTCGTCAAGGCCAGCAAGATTGCTGCTGTTGAGCCCGCTGGCGGCAAATGTCTCCAGTGTCTCCAGCGAACAACAAGAAAGGTCCGTGCGTGGCTGCTGGAGCAGTTGTGCGGGCTTTAGCGAGAGGGCAAGAAAGGTCGCCCGTGCCGGCGTCGGCGGCGTGTTTGCGTGCGGAACATGAGAAAATGATTGATTGACTTCGGTAGTTCAGACAAAATGAGAAAACCGTAACGGCTGGCCGGCGCGTGTGTGGAACCACTCTTTCAAGCAGCCGGTCAGACGATCCTCTCGAGAGCTCGCGCGGGGGGCAGACGGTCGATCCTTGCCGCACTATCGGCGGTGAAGGGCATACGGAACAGTGAACGAACAGAGTCCTTGTCTTCCCGCCCGATCGGTGGGAGCCAGCAGGAGTGCCACCATGGCGAAGCAATGCGAGATCTGCAAATCCTACTATCCGGACGAGCTGCCTTCGTGCCCGCAGTGCACGTCGAGGCCGGGCTCGATCCCGTCGATTCCGCCCACGGCGCCGCCCCCGAAGAAGCCGGCTGCCGAGGATGAAGCGGGAACTCCCACCGTGGTGGGCGGCGGGCCGCCCCCCGCGCCGGATACCGATCTGGCGGGTTTGCCCGCCGGAGCGGTCGACCTGGGCAGCCCGTCGCCGCTGCCGGGCGGGCCAATCAGCGGCTCGGCAGTCAATCTCGGCGAGCTGTTCAAGAAGCAGCAGCAGCCCGAGGTACAGGTTGAGATGCCATCCAGCCAGAAGGGCTCGATGCTCGCCGGCTCCTCGTCGATGCTCTCCAAGGGCGACAAGTCCTCCATGCTCTCCGATCAGCAGCAGGGCATGGACGTCCCTTCTGAATCCATGCTTGCGGAGCAGCAGGATCCGGAAACAATGGCGGCCAAGATGGGCGGCCCGCCCACGATGGTGGGCAGCTCGGGCACGCCGACGCAGCTGCCTCCCAAGGCCCCGCCGACACAGCTCGCCAGCAAGGCGACTCAGCTCGCCACGGGCGCGGCGCCGCAAACCAAGCTGGCTCCTCCTGGCGCCATGGAAGCGCTGGCCAAGGACAAGCCCGACGATCCCAAGAAAACCAAGATGGCGGCCGGTGCCGCTGCCCTGACCAAGATGGCCAAGGGGGCTGCCCCCGAGACCAAGCTGGGCGAAGGCCGCGCCATCCAGACCAAGCTGGCCAGCCCCGAAGAAATGCAGGCCGCCATGCAGGCGCCCGCGTCTCCGAAGGCAACCAAGATGGCGGCCGGCGCTGCCGCCGTCACCAAGATGGCCAAGGGGGCCGCGGCGGAAACCAAGCTCGCCAGTACCGCTCAGAGCACCAAGCTCGCTTCGCCGGAAGAGATGGAAGCGCTGCTGCGCGGCGAAGACGACCCCAAGAAAACCAAGATGGCGGGCGGCGCTGCCCCCATCACCAAGATGGCGGCCGGCGCTGCCCCCACGACCAAGCTCGCTCCCATCGATGAGATGGAAGAGCTGGCCCGTGGCGGCCCCAAGGCCACCAAGATGGCCGCCGGCGCCGCTCCCGAAACCCGCCTTGCTCCTCTCGACGAGATGGAAGGGGACGCCGCTTCGGCCGAGATCGAAGAACGCTACGATGCCACGCACGAGGCATTGCTGGCCGAAGAAGAAGAAGAACCGGTGACCGCCGAGGTGGCCGAGCTGGCGGCGGCGGCCCCGGCTGGGCCCCCGCCGAAGAAGCGCAGCCGCACCATCCCGCTCCTGTTCGGTATGTTGCTCGGTTCGGCCGCGGTCATTGCCCTGGCAATCTTCGATCTGTTGCCGGTCGACGCTCTCAAGGACCTGGTCGGTATCAAGAAGCCGGTGGAGAATCCGGAGCAGGCTTACAACCGGGCCTTCCAGCTGATCCGCGAAAACGGCCGTTTCGACGAAGGGCTGGCGATCCTCAAGGATCTGCCCGATTCAGCCAAGGTGAACGGGCTGCGCGGCGAAGCCCGCTGGCTCAAGTATCTCCGCGACAAGGACGGCAAAAACCTCAACAAGTCCGACGGCGAAGTGGTGAACGCCCGCCAGGACCTCGAAAAGGCCGGCGACCCTTACAGCGTCTACTGGATCGCCGACATGGAGTATCACCTTACCGGCCCGGACGCCAGCAAGAAGCATCACCAGGAAGGGCTGAAGAAATATCCTGGACCGAACAATGAGCAGCTCTTCAACGGCGGCACGGATCGCATCGACCGGCTGCACGGCAAGCCGGGTGGCGCGCAGTCGCGCGTCTTCGACCTCGACAAGGAAGAAGACGTGGCCGCGCTGGCGGCACTGTTGATGGTTGGCTTCCAGGCGCCGGCGCAGCCCGCCGCGCCGCCGGCCCAGCCCGGCGAAGAAGCAGGT
>JBFWSD010000864.1:0-3937 GCA_050248575.1 Gemmataceae bacterium | reverse complement strand
GCTCCAACTGGTCGGGCGCCAAGAATTTCCTCGACTATCACGGCCAGGGCTGCGAGGTCAACGTCCAGCTCAGCGACGTTTACCCGTGCTGCCCGATGACCTGCCGGCCCATCGGTTCTTTGCTCGATGAAACGTTGCTGGGCATGCTCGATCGATGCGCGGCGCATCCGGTCTATCGCGCCCTCAACGAGGGCCGCCCTGAGGCCATGGGCGAGTACCTGGGCATCCCCGAGGCCGAAGGCTTCCGCCGCAGCCGCGAACTCGGCAATCACTGTCTGTGGTGCGATGAATTCTTCACCCGGCACGCTCCCGAACTGCTCCACCATGGCGCGGTCACCGAGCGGGGCACCATCGACTTGCAGATGAGGAGCAAACCATGACTACTTCCGCCGCTGCCACCGCGCCGGTCCCGAATCGCACTCCCGAGGGGGCCACTGCCCTCATCAAGTTTCATGCGTCGCTCAACGTCCGCTGTCTCGAGCGATCGGTCGCGTTCTACACGGCGCTATTCGGAACCGGGCCGGCCAAGCACTACCGCGACTATGCCAAGTTCGAGCTGGACGATCCGCCCGTGGTGCTGTCGCTCAAGCCCAGGCGCGCTTGCGCCGGCGGGCCGCTCAACCATCTTGGCTTGCGGCTCGTCAGCATCGATCAGTTACGCGCTGTGCAGCAGCGGCTCCAGGCGATCGGGGCCCGCATCGGCGAACAGAACGACGTGCAGTGCTGCTACGCCCGGCAGACCAAGCTATGGATCACCGATCCCGACGAAACGCTCTGGGAAGTTTATGTCCTGCACGAGGACGTACCGGGCTGTGGCAAGCAGCACAACAAGGTGAAGCTTTACGCGGCCCCGTTCAAGGCGTTCGGCATCATGGGGCTGATTCGGCGGGCGTGGAACAACACCTTCCGGCCGCGGGCCACGCCTCGGCCAGGTCCGATTCAGAATTCCGATGAACCCGCCGCTGATCACTGCAAAGAAGCAGACCAGGGCTGTTTCAAACCAGCTCCGTGACCGGGCGGCGGTCGTCGAGGAGATACATGGGACGGCCATCGTGGTTGGGCAAGGTTCGTTCCGAATCGATGCCGAGGACCTTGTAGAGGGTGGCCAGGACATTCTGGGGCGTATTGGGCTGCCCCATGGGATTGCCGCCGCGTGCGTCGGTGGCGCCGACCGCTTGCCCCATGTTGAGTCCGCCGCCGAGCAGGAGAGAGAAACCGGCCTGGGGCCAGTGCCCGCGGCCCGGCGTGCGGTTGGGATTGGGAGTGACGTGGGGAGAACGGCCCATTTCGCCCCAGAAGACGACGGCGACGTCTTTTTCGAGGCCGCGCTCGCTCAAATCGGTCGCAAGCGCATGCACTGCATGATCGAGTTGAGGAACGAGGTGGCCCAGGCACTTGTCGAGGTTACCGTGCGTGTCCCAGGTGCCGCCGCCAAAGCCGCACACAGCCTTGCGGCCCTTCTCGACGCCGACGAAACTGACAGACACGACGCTGACGCCGGCTTCGACAAGACGACGCGCCTGGAGGAGTTGCGTGGCCGGGCCATACTTGTCGCGCGTGGCCTGCGACTCGCGGCTGATGTCGAACGCGTCGCGCGCCTTCGGCGAGGCGATCATCTCCAACGCCTGCGCCGTGAAGGCATCCATGCTGCTCATATTCTCGCCCGCGTCCAGGTCGGCGCGCAGGCCATCGAATGTCTTCAAGAGAGAGCGGCGGTCTTGCAGTTGTTCAGCGCTGACTTTCGAGTTGCGCTCGAGCATCTTCAGATCCTTGCCCGGTATGAACGGCTTGTGGGCTTCGCCGAGGTAGGCAGGGAAGCTGAGACGATTGGCCGGGTCGTGCAACGAATCGAGTTGCACGTAAGGAGGCAGCAACCTGGGCACGTTGTCGTCAGCGAGGATCCTGCTGACCACGGAACCCAGCGCCGGGCGGCCCCCTTGATGGAAGCCGGTGAGCAGTTCTTCCGGGGGCCGATGGTCCGGGCTCTGGTAGACCATGTTGCGGATGATGGCGATCTTGTCGGCGATCTTGGCCTGGAGGGGCATGAGCTCGCTGAGTTGCAGCCCGGGCACCTTGGTCTGGATCGGCTTGAACGGCCCGCGGATCTCGGCGGGGGCATCCGGCTTGAGATCGTAGGTGTCGATGTGGCTAGGGCCGCCTTCGAGCCAGACCATGATCACGGCCTTGTGCCGGCGTTCGGTCGGGGCCGCCTGGGCCCGCAAACGCAAGAGATCGCCGAGCGACAGCCCGCCCACGCACAGGCTGCCCACGCGCAGAAAGTTCCGCCGCGTCACGCCGTCGCACGTCTTGCCGCTTCGCTCACGCGAGGAGAAAGTCAACATGGCAGGCTCCTGATCGGTGAATGAATCACTCACTTCTTCAGTTGATCCGGGTTGCGCTGGGCGGTCCAGAAGACCGCATTGGTGAGCAGGCGAAGGAAAGCGTCATTCTTGAAATCTTCGGGCGTGCCCATCGAGGTGTAGAGCGTGCGGCCGCCGTTGTAGGTATGCGTCCAGGTCACGGGCCGCGGCGTCTTGCTGGTCGTCTCGACCAGCTGAAGGACGACCACGTCGGCGGCCAGCTTGCCATTGTTGTAATAGCCGCGCGACGTGATCGGTCCAACATCCTTGAGCACGGGATGATCTGCCTGGCTCTCGACCGGCAGGGCCTTGAACGGAGTGGTGTAGCTGCCGGAGCCCTTGTAGTCGCCCCCCAGCACTTTCTTGTCGAAGATCTCGTTGTCGGCGGGCTGAAAGGCGTGGCTGGCGGTCCGCATGGCGACAATGGGCTTGCCCTTCTCCCAGTGGCTGCGGATCAGCTTCATCTGCTCTTCGGGCAAATTAGTCCGCCGGGCAAAGATCACCAGCACATCGGCACTGGCCAGCGGTTCCAGATTCTCGAGTTTCTTGCCATTGCCCCCCACGGAAGCCGTGCAGGCCACGTGAAAACAGTCTTCCAGGTGCTTTTTGAAGGCCGTCATCGACTTGGCGGCCTCGTACTCGCCGACCCCGATCAAGTGGATCTTGAGCGGAGCGGGCTCTTCGCTGGTGGCCCCTGCCGCGAACAGGGCGATCAGCACCAGGCCGACAATTCCACGTCTCATGGCAGGCTCCCGGGGCAGGCAAAGTAAGGCAGGTGGCGGGCGACATTCACCTACGCCGCGAGCGGGCCATTTCGTTTCAAGAAAAAACCAATTTCGCCCCATGGGGCAGCGAGGGGAACGTGTGTACGAGGTACACTTCAACGAGAGGCAGCAAGGTGGAGTAGGCTCAGGACCCAACGGATCTGGGCGGGGGCATGCTCTGTGCCAAACACGCTGACAGCACCTGCACGCCTACTCAGGTCGCTGGGGCGTGGCCAATCCGTTGGTTTTCGGGCGTTTCAGGATCACGTCCCATGCTTCGCCGTCCCGGCCGGCGCGGCGCTCCACGCCGTGTTGCGCAAAGACAAGTTCCCAGCCTGCCTCTCCCTTTTCAGCCAGGTAGGCGTCCAGTCGTCGGTCAGCAACTTCCTTGCGTTCATACTCCCATTGCATGGCTCACTCCAGCAGTTGTAGCGGGTCGACATTCGCGATGGTGCAACGCCTCAGGCCATCTTGGTCGCCTGTTCGAGTTGTTTGTCAGTTTCGTCACCTTCAATGTGGCTTCTGCCCGTGGCGCAGGCTTCGCACATGCTCACGCCAGCAGCGTGGCAGCAAGCACAGACGCTGATACTTCGTCTACACCGATGGCAATGCGTATCGATGCAGGCGGGCTTGGTTTCCACAGTCAGAAAATGTCGCTGCATGTCGAAGCAAACAACGTGCATTTATGTGGCCCTCGAGCGTTACTGTTCTTGCGGTGGCGGCAGTTTCCACATCCGGATCGTACGATCCTTGCTGGCCGACAGGGCAAACGCCCCATCCGGCGACAAGGCAACCTGGAGCACTTCAGCAGTG
>JBFWSD010000863.1:0-3939 GCA_050248575.1 Gemmataceae bacterium | reverse complement strand
CTGGGCGGGCTGCTCCTCGACCATCTTGGCCAGCAACTCGCCGCAGGCCGGATCGCCCTGGTAGGCCAGCGCTTCCGCCGAACAGAAACGCACCAGGGCCTCTTCTTGTTCCAGCCCCGCTTTGAAGACGTCGACGCTGCCCGTGCCATGTGCTTCCAGGCGCAGGGCCGACACCACCGTCCGCTCCGGATCGAGCAAATCATCTGTGAGGCGGCGGCGGTAGTTCACCAGCGCCTGCCCTTCTTGCAACGGGATCATGCGGACCACGCGCAGATAACGGGGCAGGTTGAGGCGATATTGCGGCGCGACCTTCAAGACCACGAGCTGATCGCTCTTGGGCTCGGCCAGGGTATTGAGCTGGCTGCCGATACCCCCCTGCATGGTTTCGTTGATGCGTTCGGCGACCTTGATGGCCACCGGGGCGCGCTTCTGTTCGCGATTGAGCACGAGATAGACCGGGCGATCGATGGCGCAGCGGCCGCCGCCCCAGATCCGCCCGTATTGCAGCCTGGTCTTGTCATCGCCTCCCGAGAAGCCAACCAGGAGCGGGCCCCAGGCCTTCGCCAGCGGATGGCCGCTCACCAGGCGATTGCCCCCCTTGCTGTCGGGGCTCAGGTGCTTGGTGGTGTCATAGTTGTAGAGGATGCATTCCTTGAGGTAGCCCCCCTTGAGGCTGGTGGTCTTGCTGTGCGGGGGCAGGGTCACTTCCACGTCGATCGGGTCGTCCTTGCGCGCCCCGGGCGGAATCAGCGCCGAGACCAGCACCAGCGAGGTATCGGGCGAGGCCAGCATTTCTTTCACATTGTCGACGCCGCGCTTGCGGAGATAGTCTTCCAGGAAGGAGCGGTAGCCGTCCGCGGTCGGATTGCTGCCCGTGCCCTCCAGGCCGAAGACAATGCCCACGCCGGAAACGTGAATGGGCGTGGCATTGGCCACGCTGGTCACGTCGCCGATGGTACGGATATCGGCATAGTCTTTGTCGCGTTCCTTGTCGTCGTCGGACTGGAGGCGCGTCTCGGTGTGCAGACAGCCGCACAGGCCGAACAGACAGGCCGTCAGCAGCCACACGGAACGTGAAAAGAGCGCGGTCATGATCAGCCTCGCTGGAACGCGCAGGCCCGCCCCCGGCCGGCGTTGCCGAGAGAGGCGTGCTTGATCCCTCATTGCATGATTCGTGGAGGGGGGACCATAGGCGGGGGCCGCATACGTGTCAAGACGAAGTGCCGACCGCGCGGGCAATCGAGGCAAAACCGCGCGACTGTGCGTTTTCTCTCTTGGCTGCGCCGGAAATCGGGCCCAGGAATCGAGAACCCTTGACACTTCTGCCTTGCGGATTTCGACTTGTGAATTCAATCAGGGCGGGTCGTAGCCGCCCGGGTGCCAGGGGTGGCAGCGGCACAACCGCCCGATGCCCTTGCAGGCGCCGCGCACCGGCCCATATTTCTCCACGGCGCCGATGAAGTACTCGCTGCAGCTTGGGTGAAAGCGGCAAACTGCGGGCAAGATGGGACGCAGCAAGGCCTGGTAACATCGCACCGCCAGGATCAAGCACCAGCTCAGCACGCTTCGCAGCTTACCCAACATGCGGCAATCTCACTGTTTGCTCAGGCGTTTGCTGACTTGCCGCACCAGCCTGGGCAGCGCTTCCAGCAGCTTCGACAACTCGATCTCGGCTCCCTGGCGCGGGATCAGCACCAGGTCCATGCCGCCGGGCAGGTCGGTCTTCGAGAGCCGATAGGCCTCGCGAAACAGCCGGCGGATGCGATTGCGAATCACCGCCGAGCCCACCTTGCGCGAGACCGACAGCCCCAGGCGATTGTAGCCCAGTCCGTTCTCGCAGGCATACACGATCAGAAAGGAATCGCTCACCGAACGTTTCCGCGCATAGACCCGCTTGAAGTCGGCGGGGCGACGCAAGTGCTCGTGGGGCCGGAATGACTGTGCTGGGGCCATCACTCCATTGTGGCTCGCACGTGCGACCAGCGGAAGAGCGATCGCTCACTCGGCAGAACGCGGCAGGTTATCGCCCAGGCTGGTCTCCTGGTCTTCCGGGCGGACGCGGCTCTCGAACATCAAGGAGTAGAGGTTGCCCAGGATGGACCGCGCCTTGCGCTGGACTGGCCCCGCGGGCTGCAACACCTTGGGGGTGATCGATTCCGGCTCGGGCCGCCCCAGAAAGGCGAGCTTGACTTGCTGCCGCCGCAGCACGGCCAGGGCCCAGCAGCCCACCGGTATGCCGGCAAACGCCGCGAATGAAACCGGCAGGAAGGCCAGGCAGGCAGCAACCACGGCGAACTCGTAGCGCTGCAGTCTCAGCATGCGCCGCGCCCCCATGACGATGAGCGTGCCCACCAGCATCTCCGCGCCGGCGACCCCGTAGACAACCAGCACTTCCTCTCCGTAGTAGCGCTTGTACACGGGCAGCATGAAGACGATGAAACTGTGCAGCAACGTCGCAATGCCCACGGCCATCAAGAATGCGGCGGGCAGCCTCACTTGCATCTCCAGCAAGCTGGCCAGCGCGGCATCTGCGGGCGGAAACACTTCGCTGGGCAGCACGCGATTGAGCGCCTTGAGAAAGCGTCCCGCGGCTTCCCGATCATCAGCTTTCACGAGCAGCACGAGTCGGCCGCCCTGTGCGGTGGGCACTTGGGCCAGCGGCGCCAGTCGTTGCGTTTCCAGCGTGATGGTCAGCCCCCAGCTGCCCGACACCTGGATCGATTCGATCTCCTTGAGCGGTATGCGCGACTCGTTGATCCTCAAGGGCAGACAGCCAAACACGAAACGCTGGAATTCGAGGACCAGTTCCTGATCCTCGAGGTGGATGCGGCCGCGCAGCTCGCTGGCGAAACCCGCGCAGGAGAAAGGAACCGAGGGCACCTTGCCAATCACAGGTGTGCCCTCGCGCGGCGCCTGCAAGGCGGCCAAGGCGGCCTGCAATTCGTCGATGCGCTGAAAGCGCCGCTCCGGCTCGCGTGCCAGGGCGCGCAGCACGATCTCGTCAATCCGCGGACTCACCCGGCTCTTGTGCGACGGGGGCACGAACTGCCCGAGCGGCAGTTCGCCCGTCAGCATCTCATAGAACACCACGCCCAAAGCGTAGATGTCGGCGCGTTGATCGACCTGGTTGGGCTTCTCGAACTGTTCGGGGGCCATGTAGTGCGGCGTCCCCATGATCTGGTGGGTGCCCGTGAGCGAGCGCTCGATGGGCGACGGGCCAACCAGCTTGGCCAGCCCGAAATCGGCCAGCCGGACCCGCCCGCGCCGGTCCAGCAAGATGTTCTCCGGCTTGATGTCGCGATGGACGATGCCTTCTTCGTGGGCGTATTGCAAGGCGTCGGCAATCTGGCCGATGATCGACAGGGCCTGTTCCGGGGCCAGCGGGCCCTTGTGCAAGAGTTGCCGGAGGTCGATGCCGTCGACGTACTCCATGATGAAGTAGTGCAGCCCGTCGGCGTCGCCGAAATCGTGAATATGTACGATGCCGGAGTGATCGAGGCGGGCCAGCGCCCGCGCCTCGCGCGCAAACCGATCCGCGAAGCTGCCCTCGCCGCTGTGATCGGGCAACACTTTCAAGGCCACCGGGCGGTCGAGCTTGGTCTGGCGGCACTTGTAAACGGCCCCCATGCCCCCTTGTCCAAGCAGCTTGAGGATCTCGAGCTGCGGAAACAGCGGCGTCAAGTCACGCGGCTCGGGGGCTACGAAACCGGGCGGCGTGGTGCGGGCGGCCGGCTGCCCCGTCTGCGCCGGCGATTCCTCCACCCCCTGCCGCAACAGACACACCGGACAGAGCCCGAACACGGCGTCTTCGGCCAGCCCGCCCCCACATTCCGGGCACTGCTTGCTCTCGACTACAACGTTGTCGGCATTCACGGCGAAGTTCCTTTCGTGCAGGATCGGCCCTTTACATCCTGATGAAGGAATGCCGCCGAAAGGTTA
>JBFWSD010000862.1:0-3940 GCA_050248575.1 Gemmataceae bacterium | reverse complement strand
TCCGCGGCGATCCGACAATGCGGCGGGCACATCATCGCCCAAGACGAGAAGTCTTCCGTCATTTACGGTATGCCAGGAGCAACGGTGGCAGCCGGACTGGCCCAGCACACCTTGCCCCTCGACCAAATTGCCGCGCAGATTCTCAAATACCTGGAGCCGGGGTAAACCAGCGGCAGAGTGAGCGATGATCCGTTGCCTTTACGATTTGGCGAGGCGCCTGTTCTAAGCAGTGGGTGTCCCATGGCGCGCATACTCATCGTCGAAGATAGCCCGACACAAGCGGAAGCCTTGCGGCTGATCCTCGTGGATCAGGGTTTCGGCTGCGAAATCGCAACCAGTGCCGAAGCGGCTCTCGAGGCCTTGCGCGCGCAGCCCGTCGATCTCGTACTCAGCGATGTCATCATGCCTGGCATTACCGGCTACGACCTGTGCCGCAAGATCAAGTCCGATCTCAATCTCAAGGCGTTGCCGGTGATCTTGCTCACGACGCTGAGCCAGCCCATGGATGTCATCCACGGGCTGGAGAGCGGCGCCGACAATTTTATCACCAAGCCGTATGAGCCCGACTACTTGATTGCACGCGTCAAATCGATTCTTGCCAACCGGGCCCTGCGCGCCGATCGCAAGTTGCAAGTGGGTATCGACTTGGTGTTGATGGGGCGGCGCGTCACCATCACTTCCGAACGCGAGCAGATTCTCGACGCCTTGCTGTCCACTTTCGAAGAGCTGATGCGCTCGCGCGAGCGCGAGAACGAGAGCCGGCTGGCCGAGATGACGCTCCGGAAATCGCAGGAATTCCTGCAATCAGCGCTCGACGCTCTGACGGCCCACATTGCCATTCTGGAAGAGACAGGACGAATCAGGGCAGTCAACGCCTCCTGGCAGCACTTCGCCGCCGACTGCCCGTTGCTCGGCGACGGCTTCGGGGCCGACGGCAACTATCTGGAACGCATGGAACGAGCAGACGAGGCACAGCGGCCCGGGCAGATCCTCGAAGGCATTCGCGCCGTTCTCAACCGCGACATACCCGAGCACGTCAGCGAATTCAGTTTCGAGCAAGACGGTTCGCGCCGCTTCTACCTCGTCCGCACCACGGCTTTTCCCGGCTTGAACGAAAGGCTGGCCGTGGTGGCCCATTCGGAAATCACCGAACGCAAACTCGCTGAGGAGAGCTTGCAACAAACCATCCAGGAGTTGCGCTTTTCCAACGAGCTGATCGAACAGACCACGCAGGCGATGGGGGTCGCGAATCTGCGTGGCCGCATCATCCGTTTCAATCAGGCCTTTCGTCGACTCACCGGCTACGCCGAAACGGAGCTTCTCAACATGTCCTATCAAGATCTCACGCCTGGCCGCTGGCATGAGATCGAACAGTCACATGTCCGCGAGGCCCTCGAGGGCAAGAAGCCGGTGCGCTACGAGAAGGAGTATATACGCAAGGACGGTAAGATTATTCCCGTCGAATTGACCATCGAGGTGTACCGCGATACCCAGGGAGCGGTGGAATGCCTTTACGCCTTCGTCAACGACATCAGCGAGCGCAAGCTGGCCGAGCGGCGCCAGACCGCCCAGTACCAGATTGCGCGGGCACTGGCCGAATCGCGCACCTTCGATGAGGCGACGCCCCGGCTTCTCAAGGCCATCGGCGAATCGGGGGAATGGCAGACTTCTGCCGTGTGGATGATCGACTCGCGGCATCAAGCTTTGCGCTGCCGCGGTTTCTGGAGCGCCAGGGACCTGCCCGACGACGAGTTTGCCCAGACAACGCGCGAGCTTTCCCTGCCTTGCGGCGTGGGCCTGCCGGGCCAGGTCTGGTCAGCGGGCGCGCCGCAATGGCGGCCCAACTTCAGTGAAGATCCCGGTTCGCCGCGCGCCGCGGCGGCGGGCCGTCGCGGTCTCCATGCCGCCTTCGGCTTTCCCATCCGCCACGGCAAGGAGATTCTGGGCGTATTCGAGTCTTTCGGCGACCAGTCGCGCGAACCCGAAGAATCGCTGCTGCAGATGGCCGGCGTCATCGGCAGCCAAGTGGGCCAGTTCATCGAAGGGCAACGCCTGGAAGAGAGCTATCGCCAATCGCAAAAAATGGAAGCCGTGGGCCGCCTCGCCGGCGGCGTCGCGCATGACTTCAACAACCTGCTCACGGTCATCTCCGGCTACAGCGAGATCCTGCTAACCAAGATGTCCCCGGACAATCCCGATCGACACATGCTCCACGAGATCAAGAGGGCCAGCGAACGCTCTGCGAACTTGACGAGTCAACTCCTCGCTTTCAGCCGCAAGCAGATCCTGACCCAAGAGATCCTCGATCTCGGCGCCATCGTCGCGGACATGGAGAGGATGCTCGGCCGCATCCTTGGCGAGGACCTCGACCTTTACACGCAACACAGTCCCGGCCTGGGCAAGATCAAGGCTGACCGCGGCCAGATCGAACAGATCATCATGAACCTGGCCATTAATGCCCGCGACGCCATGCCCACGGGCGGCAAGCTCACGATCGAAGCACGTAACCTTCTCCTCGACGAACATTATGCCAGCACCCATTCGGACGTGAAACCGGGCGAATATGTGGTGCTGGCCATGACCGACACCGGTTGCGGTATGGACGCCGCCACGATGCAGCTCATTTTTGAACCCTTCTTCACCACGAAAGAGCCGGGCAAAGGCACGGGCCTGGGCCTGGCCACCGTCTACGGCATCGTCAAGCAACTGGGTGGCAACATCGAGGTCTACAGTGAGATCGACAGGGGCACAACCTTCAAGATCTACCTGCCGCGCGTCTACGAAGTCGCGCCGCTTTCACGTTCCAAGCAGGGCGTGCCCTTACGAGCATGCTCCGAAACCATTTTCCTTGTCGAGGACGACGAGGACTTGCGCAAGCTCGCCAAGATCATCCTCGAGTCTGCCGGCTTCCGGGTCATCGAGGCGGCGGGCGGCAAGATTGCCCTGCAGCTGCTCGAAAGCAACGCCGATGTGGTTCATCTGCTCCTCACCGACGTGGTCATGCCCGACATGAGCGGCCGCGAGCTGGCCGCGCGCGTGGCCGAACTGCGCCCATCCATCAAAGTCCTTTTTCAATCCGGCTACACCGACGACGCCGTCATTCGCCACGGCATCCTCAGCAGCGACATGGCATTCCTGCAGAAGCCCTACTCACCCACCGCGCTCGTTCAGAAAGTGCGCGATGTACTTGATGACCACCCACGCGGGCAGTGATTCCGCCCGCTCCAGCCATCCCCAGCACGAGCACGCGGCCAACGCACCGTAAGGGCGATCCCGGTGCAGCGCTGCTGACCGTTGTTTTTCCCGTGTACGAGCTGATTGGTAACTCGACCAGTGAACTGTGTCTCCACTATTCCTTCCCGTCCGGCCGACCGCATCTTGCGGCGCATGGTAGGCTGCTCCCCTGGCAACGATCCGGGAGGGCACGGCTATGGCGCGTGGGGCACGTCGTGATCGGGGCAAGGAGCGGCTAGAGGAACCGCCATGCTGAGCTTGCCCTTGCCGGTGCGCATCTTGCTCTGCACCCAGCATGCCGACATGCGCCGCAGCTTTGATGGTTTGGCGCTAATGGTCCGCGAGTTCTTGGGGGCGGATCCACTTTCTGGTCACCTGTTCGTGTTTCGCAGCAAGCGCGGCGACCGCGTCAAGCTGCTCTACTGGGACAGCGACGGGCTGGCGATCTGGTACAAGCGGCTGGAGAAGGGCACGTTCCGCTTTCCGGCCGCGAAGGCTGACAGCCACGGCGTGGAGATCCGCGCGGCCGATCTGGCCATGCTGCTCGACGGCGTGGACCTGAACAGCGTGAAGCGGCAGCCGCGCTATCGTCGGCCGCAGCCGAGCCATCCGTAAGTCGTCGCTCGTCAGCGCACCTCGACCTCTTCAGCTATTTTCCGACAAAACCGGAGTTAGGGCGCTTTTTTTGGAATGTTCTGTAGCGCTC
>JBFWSD010000861.1:0-3944 GCA_050248575.1 Gemmataceae bacterium | reverse complement strand
CCTCATCTGCCCGAGGCTGATTTCGAGTTGCTTGGCCGCATGCAAGCTGGCCACGTTGTGCGACATGATCTCGGCCATCTTCGTCTGCAGCCGGTTGATGTACCAGGCGCTGACGATACAGGCGCCGAACAGGACGAGCCCGATCACGACGGCCGGGGCCGTGGCCTGGAGCAAGATGCGCCGATTCATGTCTGGTCTCCTTCCACTACCAGACGATTATATCGCAGGAAAGCAGCGCGGAGAACCGATCATCGAAGGGAGACTTGATTGAAGCTCGAGAATCACACGATCAGCACCGGGCCGCGCGCGCCAAGCAGAATGTCGATGGCGCGGCGGAATGACGGGCTGCCATGTTCGCGCGGCGTGCCGATCACCAGCAACCTCGGCTGCGGATTGGCCTGCTCGAGAACGACCTGCACCGGCCTGCCCATCTTGATCTCGATATGCACGTGTACGTCTTCTTCGGCGCCGCGCCGTTGCACGGCGGCAATCAGCCCGGCGATCTCGTGGGTCACGGCCCGGTCGAGAGCTTCTTTTTGCAGGGCCAGCGGATCGATGGCGTTGCCCAGCAGCTTGCGAGCCTCTTCGAGCACGTCGCGATCGGGCACGGCAAGCACCTCGAGATCGCCTTCATGATGGAGCAACCGATAAGCCCAGGCCGCCGCGCTGGCACAGGCCTCGTCGTGCACGTTCACGGGCAAGATCACGTTGGTGAGCGCCGCCGTCACCGCCTCTGCGCCCATCACTTCGCGCACACACAGCACCGGGATCTTGGCCTCGACCAGCAGCATGTCGACGACGTCCCCCAGACTCTCATCCTTGAGGACCGTGATGTCACGGCCAAACGGCACGGGCAGCACCAGCAGTTGCGCTTGCTGTGCCGCGCAGACTTCGAGCACCTGGGCCGCCTCGCTCGCCCCGCTGTGCTCATGAAGCTGTGCCGAGGTGCGCTTGCCGATGGCCGCCGACAAGGCGCGCGCCGTCTCGTCCTGGTTCGACGCATCCAGGGCCACGACGATCTTGTCCAGCGCGGGCAATTCCAGGTCGACATGCTTCGCGTGCACGGCCGCCTCGAACATCCCCACGTCTTCAATCACGTCGCTCTCGTCGCCGATCGACATGGCTTTCTCCAGATGGTCCATGGTCCGTTGTTGAACAGCCACGGACCACGGGCTACGAACCACGGACTATTTGGGAAATAGCCCCAAGGTCTCGAACAGGTAGAGGTAGACCAGCACCAGTACGGTTTGCAGGGCCAGGATCAAACCGCCCACACGCAGAAACTCGCCCCACGAGATCGACACGTGGCGTTCCTTTTCGAGCGCATGCAGGGCGATGACCGAACTGACGCTGCCCACCGGGGTGGAGTTGCCCCCCAGGTTCGAGGCCAGCACCAGCGTCCACCACAGGGGCACCACTTCGATGCCCTGATCCTTCATGACCCCGATGATCGGGATGAGGGTGGCCGCTACCGGAATGTTATCAACGATGCCTGACAGCGCCAGTACGAATACGGCCAGCACCATCATCAAGAGCGTCGGATAGTCGCCGAACAGAATGACCAGTTGCCCGGCGAGCAGGGCCAGCAGCCCGCTCTCGCGCACGGCGCCGATGATCACGAAGAGCCCCACAAAGAACAGGATCACCGACCAGTTCACCTTCTTGATGGCCTCGTCGGGGTAGATGCCCGAGAAGAGCAGAGCCGCCGTCCCGCCACAGAAGGCGATATAGTCCATGCCCACATGCAAGGACTGGGCCGAAGCGAAACCGACGATCGTGCCCCCCAGGATCAGGGCGCTGCGGAAGAACAGGCGGCGGTCCTTGACCAGGGCCCATTCGTCGAACTGGGCCACCTTTTTCTGCCGTTCCTCGGGATCGCCGGAAGCTACCAGCTTGTCGGCATACCTGCGGCGAATCACGTAATAGGCGACGACGGCTGACAGGATGGCCATCGGCGTGGAAACCCGAAAGAAGTGCATGTAGGGCAAGTTGCCCGCGGTGCCCAGCATCAGCGTGCAGATGCCCGAGGCAAAGGTCATCAACGCCGCCGAGTTGGCACAGATGGCCACCACCAGGATGTACGGTTTCGGGTCGAAGTCGAGTTCCTTCGTGACCACCAGCGTGAGCGACACCATGATCAGGGTGCCCGGCGCGATGGTCAGGAAGGTGACAAAGACCATGGTCGCCAGCGCGATGTAGAACAGGAGCTTGACCGGATCGCCCCCGGTGCGCTTGACCATCTTGATGGCCAGAAAATGGAACAGGCCGGATCGGCCGGCAATATCGACAAGAATGGAGGTGCCGACAATGACGCCAATGACGCCAAGCTCGTCGCCGATGATATCGTGGACAGCCTTGGCCTCGTCCTTGAAAATGCCAAAAGCCATGGCAGCAATGATGGCGAAGATGGCCCCCAGGAGGGCAGCCAGGCTCTTGTGGATCCATTCGAAAGCAATGGCCAGGTAGGTGAGCACCATGATGCCGCCCAGGACGGCCATGGACCAACCGCTGTGGGGAGCCGCTGCCGCGTGAGGCTCGGTGCTGGCCAGAATCAGCAAGGAATCCGTGACCATAGCGGTCGTTTTACAAATCGATACCGGTCGTGCAACCGTGAAAAGCCGCCGCGGCTTGGATCCGCCAAAGTGTAGCCGCCGGGCCGGACGATGTACGATGAAGAGACAACAGCTTGCGAGGAGGCAGCATGGCGACCGCACCCATCGAGACACCCCGGCAGAATCCGATCCAGGCCCTCGGGGGAGCCGCTTTCTTCGCGCTTGAAGGCTTGGGAGACGTGTCGCTCTTTTTCTGGAGCATCGTGACCTGGCTGGTCCGCCGCCGCCCGGCCCAGGGGACTCTCTTTCACTGTTTCTATCTGGTCGGCGTGCGCAGTGTGCCCGTGGTGGCCATCACCGGGCTGTTCATCGGCATGGTGCTGGCGGTGCAATCCTATAACCAGTTCGCCGAGCTCGGGCTGCAAACCCGCCTGGGCGCGATCATCAACATCAGCGTGGTCCGGGAGCTTGGCCCGGTGCTGGCCGCCACCATGATTGCGGGCCGCGTCGGCAGCGCCATGGCCGCCGAGCTCGGCACCATGTCCGTCACCGACCAGATCGACGCCATGACCTGCCTCGGCGTCAATCCCGTCCACTACCTGGCCGTGCCGCGTTTCGTGGCCTGCGTGGTGCTGATCCCGCTCTTGACCGTGCTGGCAGACTTCACCGGCATCATGGGCGGCGCACTCATCTGCACCAAGATCTACGAAGTGGAAGCCCACCACTACTGGACGCGGGCCCAGGAGTTCGTCGGCGCCTGGGACGTGACCTCCGGGCTGATCAAGTCGGTCTTCTTCGGCGCCACCATCGCGGTGATCAGCTGCCATCGCGGCTTCAACTGCCGCGCGGGCGCTGAAGGCGTGGGCCGCGCCGCCACCGAGGCCTTCGTCGCCTCCTTCATCGCCATCCTGGTCATCGACTTCTTCCTGGCCATGTTCCTCAACACGCTGGCCCAGCAGCTCTGGCCCTCGGGCGGCAAGCTGATCTAGTTGGTGTCCCGACTTTAGCCGGATAAGGGACGCTGCGCCAATGAGAAGGACAACACTCCCACCGTACCTTCCGGCTAAAGCCGGGAGCGGGACCACGGCCATGACGCTCCTGGAGTCAAGGCATTAGCCGGATCAAAGACCCTGCGCGACAGACAAAGCTGCCCGGAGAAGGACAAGACTCCCATCGTGCCCTTCCGGCTAAGCCGGTACTCCAACCTCAATCCTTGACAAGCAGAACACTGATCGCCTTGACGATGACGCGGACCTTGTCCCCTTCCTTCAGGCCCAGCTCGTCGAGCGAATCGAGGGTCATTACCGATTCCATTTCCACCGGGCTGGCCACCTTGACCTTGACCTGGCCCATGACGCTCCCCTTCTTGATCTTCACGACCTCGCCTTCGAT
>JBFWSD010000860.1:0-3954 GCA_050248575.1 Gemmataceae bacterium | reverse complement strand
GGGTTGCCTGTGACCGATGCTGTCCAGGGCTGCGTACCCGATGCCGGACAGAAACGACCAGGACCTCTTCATCGGCAGACTCGTGTTCGATCTCGGCGTCCTGGATCCGTCCGGGCAACAGCAAGGTGCAGAGAGTAGCCCGGACCGATCCGCCTGGCAGTAGAAACGCTAACACGAGGCTGCCTACCGCCAGGCGCTGCAAGAGGGCGTTCGCGCTCAGAAATCTGCACTGCAACGGCTACCGCTCCGGAGGAGCGCCTCTCAACCGAGTTCCGATCAGAGGATTCATAGTTTATCCTTACGAAATTGTCAAGATTGCGGCTTGCCCGCGCGTACTGCCCTTGACTTCTGCTCACCTCGGGGCTAAAAACTACCGATCGGTAAGTAAGTCGGGAGCGGGCCATGGTCACCGAAGCCAAGACCAACGAAATCGCTCAGCGCATCTTCAAGATGGCGGTGCAACTCTTTGCGCAAAAAGGCTATGCGGCAACGTCCACTCGTGAGATCGTCGAGGCCGCCGGCGTTACCAAGCCCATGCTCTACTACTACTTCGAAAGCAAGGAAGGGCTTTGCCGCGCCGCCATTACCCATCATCTCGATGAGTTTCACGAACGCTTGCGCGACATTCTCGCCAGCAAACTCGAACCGATGGCGTTGGTCGAGGAGATGGTGTGGGCGCACCTGGATTACTGCCAGCAGAACAAGGATTTTGCTCGCCTCTTCTACGCGCTCTACTTCGGTCCGGAAGGGCAGGAAGCCGGCCTCGACCTGCAAAGCTGCGGCAACCAGGGGCATGAGTTGCTGGCGGCAGGCGTGGCCCGCCTGGAAGGGCAGATCCGCAAAGGCTCGATCGACGCGCTGACCATGTCCTTGCACGGGCTGATCAACATCTGGGTCATCGCCGCCCTGAAAAAAGACGCCAAGCTGTCGCGCAAGCTGGCGAAGCAAATTGTTCACGACCTGCTCGAAGGTTTTGGCAGCTAGCAGTTTCTTTCGGCGTGCACGACTTACCTACCGGTAAGGAGACAAAGCGGAGGCTTTATGGGCAAACAATGGTGGCGACGCGGGCTCACGGCCGCGCTTATCGGGCTGGCCATCCTCGGCGGGCTGCGGCTCATGGGTTTTGGCCTTGGCGCTGCCGATCATCGCGACCCCTGGCCGGCTGATTCGACCCCGGAACGCACGCCGGACTCGGTCACGGTGACCGCGGCGCCTGTCATCTTGCGGCCCGTGCAACGCGCCGTCGAGGCCGTGGGCACCTTGCACGGCTTCGAAGAGATCACCATCAGCAGCAAGGTCGAGGGCAGAGTTCAGAAACTCCTTCACGACGTTGCCGATCGCGTCAAGCCGGGCGAGTTGCTCCTCGAAGTTGATGCCACCGATCATCGCCTCTTTCTTCAACAAGAAGAGAAGGCGCTCGAGGTCGAACTCGCCAAGCTCGGGCTCAAGGAGCCGCCCGAGGGCAGCTTCAACGTGGAGAATTTGCCCTCGGTGGTCCAGGCGAAGGTGGTCATGGAAAATGCCCAGTCACGCTTGCGCCGCGCGCAGGCCGCCAGCGTGGCCGTTGCCCGCGAAGAAGTGACCAACCTCACGGCCGACTTTCAGGCCGCGCAGGCTCAGTATCTCAACCAGGTACTGCAAGCACGCGCCGCACTTGCAACCATCCGGCTCAAGCAGGACGGGCTGTCGATTGCCCGCCAGCGCCTGGAGGACACGCGCATCCTGACTCCGGTGCTGTCGAGTCCGCTGCCCGGCGACCCGGAACGCTGGACTTTTGCAGTCACTTCGCGAACGGTGTCCGAGGGCAGCTACGTCAAGTCGGGCACCGAAGTATGTCGACTGGTCGTTGATCGCGTGCTCAAGCTCAGAGTGCCGGTCCCGGAAAGGTACAGCAGCGCCGTTCGAACCGGGCAACCGGTCGAGGTGTGGACGGCGGCCTACGCGCAGCCCTTTCCTGGGAAGGTCAAGCGCATCAATCCCGCCATCGATGCCAGCATGCGGGCCTTCGAAGTCGAGATTCACATCGAGAATTCGGCGGGCAAGCTCAAGCCCGGCGGTTTCGCCAAGGCCATGATCCTCACCCAGGTCGACGAGGGAGTGCCCACCGTGCCCCTTGAAGCAGTGGTGCGCTTTGCCGGCGTCAACAAGATCTTCCTCATCGAAGCGGGCAAGGCCAGGGAAGTGCCGGTGACGCTGGGTGTGCAAGACACGAAGTGGATGGAAGTGGCCAGCCCGGCACTGCCCGCCAACGCCCAGGTGGTCACCAGCGGGCAGTCGGCACTGGCTGACGGCGTGCCGGTACAGCTCAGAAACCCGTCGACCTCGTCAGCACGTTAGTGAACTCGCAAGCGGAACAGAAGGAACTGCCATGACTCTATCGGACGTCTGTATCCGGCGGCCCGTGTTCACCTGGGTGCTGGTGTCGATCCCGGTCGTGCTCGGGCTGGTGTCGTACTTCGAACTCGGCGTCGATTTGTTTCCGAAGGTCGACTTCCCGGTGGTGTCGGTGACGGCCACGTTGCCCGGGGCCAGCGCGGAAGAAATGGAAACCAGCGTGACGCGGCCCCTCGAAGAGGCCATCAACACGGTTTCGGGCGTGGATGAGCTGCGCTCCACCGTCCGTGAAGGCATGACGACCATCGTGGCCCAGTTTCTGTTGGAGAAGAATGGCGACGTGGCGGCACAGGAGGTCCGCGACAAGATCTCGGGCATCCTCAAGCAGTTGCCCGAGGGCATCGAGCCGCCGCTGGTGGACAAGTTCGATCTCGATGCCAGCCCGATCATCACGATTGGCGTGTCGGGCCGCCGCGATGCCCGCGAGATCACCGAGATCGCCAAGCATCAGATCCAGGAACAGCTGCAGACCGTCTCGGGTGTGGGGGCCGTCTTCCTCTCCGGGGGCCGCACGCGGGCCGTCAACGTCATTATCGACATCAATCGCCTGGCCGCCTACGACCTCTCCGTCGAGGACGTGCGCCGGGCCATCGTGGCCCAGAACCAGGAAGTCCCGGGCGGCATCGTCGAACAGGGCTCGCGCGAGCTGGTACTGCGCACGCTGGGCCGCATTCCTTCCACCGATCGCTTCAACGAACTGATCGTCGCCAATCGCAAGGGCTATCCCGTTCGCATCAAGGACATTGGCCGGGCCGAAGACTCGATCGAACAGCCCCGCGGGCTGACCCGGCTCGACGGCGACACTGCCGTCAGCCTGTTCGTGCAGAAACAGTCAGGCACCAACACCATCCAGATTTCCAATGCCGTCCAGGCCAGGCTGGCCAAGATCGCCCGCACGCTGCCCCCCGACATCAAGACCGAGATCATCCAGGATCAATCGCGCTTCGTGCGCCGCTCCATCGAAGAGGTCAACTTCCACTTGCTACTCGCCGCCCTGCTGGTGTCGGGCACCATCTTGCTGTTCATTCGCGACTGGCGAACCACGCTGATTGCCACGCTGGCCATCCCGACCTCGATCATCCCGACGTTCGCCTTCATGTACTACATGGGCTTCACGCTCAACAATATCACCATGCTCGGGCTGATCCTGGCCATTGGCATCGTCATCGACGACGCCGTGGTGGTTCACGAGAACATCTTCCGACACATGGAAGAGAATGGCCTCGATGCCCGGTCGGCAGCCTCGCTGGGCACGAGCGAGATTGCCCTGGCGGTGCTGGCCACCAGCCTGTCGCTGGTAGTGATCTTCGTGCCCGTGGCCTTCATGGGGGGCATGGTGGGCCGCTTCTTCCGCAGCTTCGGCCTCACGGTGGCCTTCGCCATCATGATGAGCCTGTTCGTCTCGTTCACGCTCACGCCCATGCTCTGTGCTCATTTTCTGAAGCTCGAACCCTCCGAAGAGGGCACGGCTCATTCGAAGTCCGGCTGGATCTACCGCTTGATCGACTGGTTCTACGGCAAATCGCTGGTCTGGGCCATCGGCCACCGCACCATCATGGT